>JAHCKV010000168.1 GCA_026125595.1 Burkholderiales bacterium
CCGGCGAAGAGCAGCGGCACATCATTGGCAGCCGCCTGTGGTTGCAGGGTCCGGTCGCCGATTTCGAGCTCGACGGCATGTATCAGTGGGGCAACTTCGGGCCTGGGCGCATTTCAGCGTGGGCCGTGGTCGTCAACGCCGGCGTGACTCGACATGCATGGCGCCCGGCACCACGCATCGGCGCACGGGTGGCGGCGATGAGCGGCGATCGCGATCCCGCGGATTCGACGCTCGGGACGTTCAGCCCGCTGTTCGCCGATCCTACCTACGGCGGCAGTACGGCGCGGTTGGGTCCCAGCAACAGTGTGTCGGTGGTGCCCAACCTGAGGCTTCAACTCTCGCCCATGGTCTCGTTGAATGCGGAGTGGGGACTGTACTGGCGGCAGAGCGTGCACGACGGCGTCTACTCGGCGCTCGGTGGTGTGATGCGAACCGGACGCTTCAGCGTCGCGCGTTTCGTGGGCAGTCAACCCGCGCTGTGGCTCGACTGGCAGATCAACCGCCACGCGACGGTGACGTTCTGCTACACCCACTTTTTCGCGGGTCGGTTCCTGAAAGAGACGCCCCCGGGCGACGATATCGATTTCGTCTATCTTCAACTGCGCTACCGGTTCTGAGCGGACCGTGCGGCGCGCGTCGCGAGGAACTCTTCGGCACAGCGTTCTCCGATCATCACGCAGGCCGCGTGGGTGTTTCCGGAGACCAGGGTCGGCATCACGGAGGCGTCGGCAACGCGCAGGCCACGGACTCCCAGGACTCGCAATGCGTCGTCGACGACACCATCGTCCGAAGCGGTCATCGCGCAAGTCCCCACAGGATGAAACAGTGTGGACCCGGCCGACCGGATGTAGGTGTCAACCGCGTCGTCGCACTCCCACGCCAGATCGTGGGGCGTAACGAAGGACAGGACCGAACCCTGCATCCCCGGTTGCGTCAAGATCCTGTGGGCGAGCCGCAAGCCACGCCGGAGCACCGGGAGGTCGTCCGGATGGGACAGATAGTTGAAACGGATTTCGGGGGGGTCCAACGGATTGCCGCTCTTCAGCATCACGCTGCCGCGCGATGCCGGACGCAGTACGCATGCCGACACGATGATGCCGCCGAAGGGATGCAGCCGACCCGGCGACTGGGTGGAAAACGGGATGACGTGGATCTGTGTGTCGGCGATCGAAGCGTTGTCGCCGACACGGGCGAACAATCCGACCAGCGCGCCGCCGATCGTGAATTCCCCGCGCCTCCGCAGGACGTAGTCGGACGCGGCGCGCACACGGCGCACCCAACTGCGCTGGAGCCCGTTGACCGAGCAATGTTCAGGTGAGCGGACGATGATGCGGGCCTGCACGTGGTCTTGCAGATTCCGGCCGACGTGGGGATTGTCGAACAGCACGTCGATTCCGGATCGTCCAAGCCGTTCACGCGGCCCCACACCCGACAACTGGAGTATTTTCGGGGAGCCGATTGCACCGGCACACAGGATGATTTCGTCGTTCGCATGCCAGTGCTCGATGGCACCGTCCGGTCCGACCGTTTCGACACCTACGGCGCGGTCTCCTTCGAACAGGATACGGTTCACATGCCGGCCGAGCTTGATTTCCAATCCGTCGGGTGAAGGCCGCAGGAACGACCGGGACGCGCTGTAACGCAGCCCGCGCGAGCAGGTGGCTTGAAAGTAGCCAACGCCTTCTCGAAACGGGCCATTGAAATCCGTCGTGCGTGGCACGCCGCATGACATGGCGGACGCGATGAATGCCTCCATGAAAGGGTTGACATCCTTCGGAGAAGAAACCGGCATTTCGCCATCGGTGCCGTGCAGCGGATCGGCGAGATCCAGATTTCGTTCGGATTTCCGGAAGAGAGGAAGGACGTTCTCGTACGACCACTTCGGGCTGTTCAGGCGTCGCGCCCACTGGTCGTAGTCGCTGGGGTCGCCCCGCACATAAGCCATCCCGTTGATGCTGCTGGTGCCGCCCAATACCTTGCCGCGCGGATGCTCGATGACCCTGTCGTTCAATCCGGGCTCGGGCTCGGCGACGAAGCGCCAACTGAACCGCGGATCGAACATGGTGCGGGAGTAGCCGATCGGCAGCCGGAGCAGGAGACTGGAATCGGCGCCCCCGGCTTCCAGCAGCAGCACCTCGAGGTGCGCCTCGGCGAGGCGCTTCGCGACGACGCAACCGGCGCTGCCGGCACCGACCACGATGACGTCGAACCTCATGCTGCCGTGAACAGTGTTCAACCGATCCGGTCCTCCGTCCGTCGGATATCGCTGCGAACGATCGACCTCCATTCTCCCATGGGCCTCGGATTCTCCCGTGAGCCGGTCGACTCGACGTTGTGCCGCATCTCGCGATCGACTGGTGCCGTCGGAACGCCGGTTGCTGCGCGCCTCTCCGAACCCGTTTGGAGGAAGCGCCATGAATATCCGCATCGTCACGCGGGTACGGATCGATGACTCGGGTCGCGTGACCCACGTGCAGTGGCACGACGTGCTGCAAGCCGGGCCGGAAGCCGACTCCGGCGGTGCTGCGGTGGTGGACGTCCGGGCCGTGGTCGATGCGATCCGTGCCGGCGACGCGGTGCTGGCCGAGTTTCCCGAGGGTCGACATGTCGTGACGACGACCATCTCGCTGGTTCCGGACAGCGACGGTCCCGACTGGATCGCGCCGGAACGCCGCCTCGGTCACCCCGCCCGGCACTGGCGCGAAATCGCCGGGCTGTGACACAGGAGACCGGAAGCGGGCCCGTCGCCGACAGCGGCACCGTGCTCGCTCCTACAGCAATGTCCAGCCGCTGGTTCAACATCGCTGCAACCCACGTTGAAGGAGATTGCGATGAAAAAGAAGTCTGCCGATACCGCCGTGCTGCACGAGTTGCTCTACCAGGCCCTGGAGACCGAGCAGGGTGGAATCAAGGTCTACGAGACGGCCATCTCCTGTGCCGTCAACGACGACCTGCGCAAGGAGTGGCAGGAGTATCTGGAAGAAACCCAGACGCACCATCAGGTGATGCTCGGCGTCATGGAGGAGCTGGGGCTCGATCCGGAAGCATCGACGCCGGGTCGCCAGGTCGTGGGGCACATCGGCGCGTCGCTGGTGGCGGCGATGGAGATGGCGAAGTCGGCGGGAGACCCCCAGGCGGCCGAGCTCCTGGCGGCCGAGTGCGTCGTACTTGCCGAAACGAAAGATCACATGAACTGGGAGCTGATCGGGATGGTGGCCGAGAAGGCATCGGGTGTCGACAACAGGGTGTTGGAGAAAGCCCACGCGGCAGTCGAGCAGGACGAAGACCACCACCTCTATCACACGAAGGGCTGGGCGAGGGAACTGTGGATCGACGCGTTGGGATTTCCCGCGGTGTTGCCGCCACCGGAGGAGGTCAAGAAGGTGGAAACGGCCATCGGTGCTTCCCGCGCCGAGCAGGCCCGTGACGACATGCTGCGGCGGCAGCGCTAGTTGCCCTGGTGCCAAGCCCCGCTGCATCGTGGGGCTTGTTTCGGTGTGAGGGCAGTCTGTGTTCTTGCAGGACAGCGTCGATTTCGGACACAAGGCACCGCGATTTTGCTCGATCGCTGAGTTAACATTTCCCTGGAATTCAAACCAGAGGAAACAACGATGGGATCGACCCACCGGAGCAGACTGGCCGCGCTCGCCGCCCTCGGGTTTGCCGCGGCGGTGCTGACGGGTTGCGGTGCCGCGCTGTGGGGGCAGTCGCGCCAGCACACCACCACGAGTGTGGTGGATTATCTGTACCCCAATGCCACGACCGAACCGGTGGCCGACCAGGGCATCCCGGTGCTGTCGCTGCCCATGCGGGTGGGCATCGCCTTCGTACCGGAACACAATACGTCGCCGTTGTCGGAAGCGAAGAAGACGGAATTGCTGGAGCAGGTCGCCGCGCATTTTCGTAAACGCGACTACGTGAAGTCCATCGAGATCATTCCGTCGGCCTACCTGACACCACGGGGCGGCTTCGCGAACCTCGACCAGATCCGGACGATGCACGGCATCGAAGCCATCGCGCTGGTGTCGTACGACCAGAAGCAGTTCACCGACGAAGGCATCGCATCCCTGGTCTACTGGACCATCGTCGGCGCTTACGTCGTGCCCGGCGAGAAGAATTCGACTCACACGATGGTCGACACCGTGATCATGCACATCCCCAGTCGCAAGATGCTGTTCCGCGCGCCGGGCACCAGCCTCGTCAAGGGCAATTCGACACCGATCGCGCTGTCCCAGGAGCTTCGTGTCGACAGTGAACAGGGCTTCACCGAAGCCGTCGCGCGGATGATCCCGAATCTCGACCAGCAGCTGATCGCGTTCGAGGATCGGGTAAAGACCTCGCCGCAGGAATACAAGGTCGTTCGATCCGGCGGCGGTTCCAGCGGTGGCGGTGCGTTGGATGCGGGGGCGGCCGCAGTGTTCGGTCTGCTGCTGGCGGGAGGCGCATGGTGGTCGCGTCGCGGGTGATCCCGATGCCGTGGTGGACGCTGGGCCTGCTCGGGATTCTGCTCGTCGCCCAGGGGGTGCCCGCCGTCGCCGACGCGCTCATTTACGATCGCATCGCCGTGACCCACGGTGAGGCATGGCGCATCGTCACCGGCCATCTCGTGCACTACTCGACATCCCATCTGCTGGCGAACGTCGCGGCGTTGATCCCGGCGGCCTGGCTGGTCGAAACGCGGCATCGCGGCGACGTCGGCGTTCTGCTCGCGACGGCGGCCGTTGCGATCGGGGGAACGCTGTTCGTCGCCGAACCGGGCATCCTGCAGTTCGGTGGTGCGTCGGGCCTCGCGCTGGCATTTCTCGTGTATGTCGGCTTGTGCGGGCTCCATGGCAGTCCGCGGTGGCGAGTGGTGTGCTCGGTGCTGCTGATCGGCGTGATGGCCAAGTTCTTCGCCGAGTTCGCCGGCTGGCAGTGGCGGGACTGGCAACAGGACGGTTTCGTGCCGGTCGTGTCGAGCCATGTCGTCGGCGCTGCTGTCGGGGGCGCGCTCTATCTGTGGCGCATCATCGGTCGCGGCAGTTTCTGGCGGCCGGCCACGGGTTTTCGTTAACCGCGACCGAGTCATGACGACGGAGTGCATCCATGGGTGATTCGCCTCGAGCAGTGGCTGTCGACTACGGCAGCGAAGAAGCCGCGATGCGAGCCTATTGCGAAGCCGGCGCGCGCCGCGCATTCGCGCTCGGCAATCGCGGGCCGATCCGCTTCGACGCCGCTGGTCGCGTGCATCCTTCGATCCTCGAAGCCTACGGGCGTTGCGGGTTCTACGTGTTCGAAGGGGTGTTGCAGCCGGACGAGCTGGCCGACATCGAGGCGGATTTTCGCGACATCCTCGATCGTCTGCCGGTGGAACGCGATGCGCTTGTCGATCGCCGGGGACGCGCGGCGCTGGGTGTCGGCCTCGAAGCGACGACACTGTATTGGGCCAGGCCACTGGGCGATCCCTTCGGTGGAACCGATCTCGCCGGTGGCCGACATCCGGTCAAGATGTTCGAGCCGGCCGCCGCGGCCGATGCGCCGAAGGAAGTGGTGTACCTGATCCTCGGATCGTTGCAGTTTTCCGATGCGGCGTTGCGCGTCTACGCGCATCCGCAACTGCTCGCGGTGGCAGCGGCGATCAACGGCGACGACTTCGCACCGTTCAACGAAGGACTGTTCATCAAGGAGCCGGGTCGGGGTGCTTCGGTGGCCTGGCATCAGGACGGGCTCACCCACTGGGACAGTCCCGACTGGGATGAAGGCGTGCACGGTTTCAACTTCATGGCGCAGCTGTACGGCTGCACGCCGGCGAACGGCGTCTGGGTCGTGCCGGGTTCGCACCGGCGCGGCAAGGTCGACATCCGCGCGATGGTAGCGGCGGCCGGCACCGAACGGCTGCCCGATGCCGTGCCGTTGGTTTGCCAGCCGGGGGATGTCGTCATCACCAATCGTCAGGTCGTGCACGGTTCGTTTGCCAACACCAGCGCGGATTGGCGCGTCACGGTGAACTTCGGATTCCATCGCCGCAGTTCCGTGCTCGGCGTGAAGGGCGGCGGACTGCACAATGCGCCGGCGGTCTACGACGCGGCGCGCATCGACGCACGCAGCCGGCCGCTCGGCTACGCGATCGATGCCCGTCGCCAGCGGTTCCCCCACGAAACCCCGTTCGTGTACCGACCGCACGCCGGCCAGACCTTCCGTTGGGATGCCGCGGCCAAGGCGGCTTTGCGGGACTACAACCTGCTCGATCTGAGCATCTGATCCGTACCCACCGATCCGCGGAAGGGGTTCGATCATGGCGCAGTTCACTACGCCCGGCGTGTACGTCGAAGAGGTGCCGAGTGGTGTTCGCGTCATCACGGGCGTGGCGACGTCGATCACGGCATTCGTCGGTCGGGCGTTGCGCGGTCCGACAGATACCGACGCCGCCAGTCCCGTGCGGATCACGAACTTCGCAGGCTACGAGCGCATCTTCGGTGGCCTGTGGGCCGAGAGTCCGATGTCATTCGCGGTGCAGCAGTTTTTCGCGAACGGCGGTACGGAAGCATTGATCGTGCGGATCCATCGCCATGCGAAGACGGCACGGGTGCGGGTGCCGCTGTCGAATGGCGCACGGGTTGCGTTCGTCGCAGCGAATCCGGGCGCCTGGGGCGCCCGGGTCCGTATCCGGATCGACCACGAGGTCGAATCGGTTGCCGCAGCTGCCGAGCCACCGGACACGCTGTTCAATTTGCATATCAGAGATCTCGATACGGACGTCACGGAAGTGCACGCCGCGGTGTCCTGCGTGGCCGGACATCCGCGCTTCGTGTCCACGGTGCTCGCGCAGACCAGTGGTCTGTTGCGTGGGCCCGCGACGCTGGCGTCCCGACCCCGGGCGAGCCCGCCGTCGACCGGTCCGGACGTTTTCGCCGCCCGTGGAACCCGGGCGCTCACGGTGGCCGCGGAGCCCGATGGCACGGTCGTCGATGCAGCGCGCTTGTACGCCGGCCGCGGGCTGCGCACCGGCAAGCGGGGCTTGTATCGGCTCGACCATGCCGACCGGATCAATCTGCTGGTCGTGCCGCCCTATAGGTTCGGCTCGGATCTGGCGAAGCAGGATTGGGATGCGGTGGTTGCCTATGCGTCGAGCCGGCACGCGATCGCGCTGGTGGATGGGCCGGCCGCGTGG
>JAHCKV010000169.1 GCA_026125595.1 Burkholderiales bacterium
GTTCCGCGCCGAGACCGAACGCTATGGTCACTACTCGGTCGCAGGCGAGTTCGTCTACGACCATCCGTTTCAGTGGGGCAGCAAGCGCACCGGGCCGGACCTGCATCGCGTCGGCGGTCGCTACAGCGACGAATGGCACCGGCTGCATCTGGACAATCCGCGCGACGTCGTGCCGGAGTCGAACATGCCGGCCTATCCGTGGCTCGCCCGGACGCCAGCGGGCGCAGCGGACATCCAGATCAAGATGCGCGCGCTGCGTCGCGTGGGTGTGCCCTACACCGACGAGGAGGTGGCCGGTGCGACGGAGCAACTGAAGGGCAAGACCGAGCAGGATGCGCTGATCGCATACCTGCAGGGCCTTGGTACCGCATTGAAGAACGTGAGGTGAGCGCGATGACGATCGAAGACGTGCGTGCGTGGATGGTGGTGGCGCAGTTCCTGGTGTTCGTGGGGATCGTCTGGTGGGCGTATAGCGGGCCGCGACGGTCCCGGTTCGAAGCCGACGCGTTGCGGGTTCTGCACGACGACGACACGCCGCCGCAGGCGGGACGCTCGCGGAAGGGGGCGAACCATGGGTGATTTCATTCACGAGTTCTGGAGTGGCTACATCGCCGTGTTGACGATCGTCAGCATGATCGCCTGTGGCGTGCTGCTGCAGTCGATGTCGTCACGCCGCAAGCCCGGTGCGGCCGTCGAGACCATGGGCCACGTGTGGGATGAAGACCTGGAGGAATACAACAACCCGCTGCCGCGTTGGTGGATGTGGATGTTCTATCTGTCGCTGCTGTTCTCGGCGATCTACCTCGTGCTGTACCCCGGCCTCGGCAGTTTCGCCGGCGTCTGGAACTGGTCGTCGACCGGACAGTACGAAGGTGAGCAGCGCCGGGCTGCCGAACGCTTCGGTCCGATGTTCGACCAGTATCTCGCAATGGATCTCGAACAGGTCGCGGCAGACCCGACAGCGCGCGAGATCGGGCAGCGGCTCTATCTCAACTATTGCGCGCAGTGCCATGCATCCGATGCGCGCGGCAGCCGCGGCTTTCCGAATCTGACCGATCGTGACTGGCTGTACGGCGGCGATCCGCAGACGATCAAGACCACGATCATGGAAGGGCGCAACGGCATGATGCCGGCGATGTCGGCGGCGCTCGGTGCCGAAGGCACGCGTGATGTCGCGCACTACGTGCTGTCGCTGTCCGGTCTCACGCACGACGGTTTGCGCGCGGCGCGCGGCAAGCCGCTGTTCGCACAGAACTGTGCGATGTGTCATGGCCCGGAAGGCAAGGGCACGCCGGCGATGGGCGCGCCGAACCTGACCGACGGTACCTGGTTGTATGGCGGCGGCGAATCGGTGATCACCGAGACGCTCGTCAAAGGGCGCAACGGCCACATGCCGGCACACAAGGACTTCCTCGGCGAAGCGAAGGCACATGTGCTCGCCGCCTACATCTGGAGTCTGTCGAACGAAGATGCCCGGTAGCCGGGAGATCGGTGTGCAACCCATCGACATCCCACGCCCACCGGCGGCCGGCCAGCCGGTGAACATCAAGGCGGTGGACGCGTCGCTGTTCGAGGTTCGCCGCAAGATCTACCCGCGGGCCGTCACCGGCCGCTTCGCGACCAGCCGCTGGGCGCTGGTATTCCTGACGCAAGCCGTGTTCTACGGCCTCGCGTGGCTGCAATGGAACGGGCGCCAGGCGGTACTGTTCGACATCGCCGCGCGCAAGTTCCATCTGTTCGGGCTCGTGTTCTGGCCGCAGGACATCGTCTATCTGACGGTGCTGCTGGTCATCTCGGCGTATTCGCTGTTCTTCTTCACCGCGCTGGCCGGTCGCGTGTGGTGCGGTTTCGCGTGCCCGCAGACCGTCTATACCGAGATCTTCCTGTGGATCGAACGCAGGATCGAGGGCGATCGCCCGGCACGCATCAAGCTCGACGGCGGCGGGTTGACCGGTCGGAAGTTCCGGCTGAAGCTGACCAAACACGGGATCTGGATCGCGCTGTCGCTGTGGACCGGCTTCACGTTCGTCGGATACTTCACGCCGATCCGCGAGTTGCTGCACGAGCTGACCGCTTTCTCGATCGGACCGTGGGAAGCGTTCTGGATGCTGTTCTACGGGTTCGCCACCTACGGCAATGCCGGCTGGATGCGTGAGCAGGTCTGCAAGTACATGTGCCCGTATGCCCGCTTCCAGGGCGTGATGTTCGACCCGGACACGCTGGTCATCACCTACGACGACAAGCGAGGCGAACCGCGCGGTGGCCGCGCACGCAGCGCAGACCCGAAGACCAAGGGTCTCGGCGATTGCGTCGACTGCGGCATCTGCGTGCAGGTGTGCCCGACCGGCATCGATATCCGCAACGGCCTGCAATACGAATGCATCGGTTGTGCGGCCTGCATCGACGGCTGCAATCAGGTCATGGACAAGATGGGGTATCCGCGCGGGCTGATCCGCTACGCGACCGAGAACGCGGTCAATCGCGGCTGGGACCGCACGGCGATGCTGAGGCGGCTGGCGCGTCCGCGCGTGCTGTTGTACGGCACGATCCTGGTCGCCATCGTGTCGGCGGCGTCGTTCACGCTGTGGCATCGCGTGCCCGTCAAGGTCGACGTGATTCGCGATCGCACGCCGATGATGGCCGAGACCGGGGACGGACGTGTCGAGAACGTCTACCGGCTGCAGATCATGAACACCGACGAGACGCGCCGGCGGTTTACGGTGACGGTGGACGGATTGCCCGATGTGGAACTGGCCGCGCGCGATCTGCCGCTGGAACTGGCAGGTGCGACCTCACGGATGCTGCCGGTGCGGGTACGCGCCAGGCCGGCGGTTGCGGAGCCAGGCGTGAAGATTACCGAGACCATCGTGTTCCGCATCGTCGGTACGCCGATGGACGGCGGAGCGCCGCTGATGGTGGTGGAGCAGGCGCGGTTTGTCGTGCCGTGACCTGACGCACGACCCGACCGGAGGAGTACGACATGTCCGAACACGCGATGGCAGTTCCGATGAAGCAGCGGTGGTGGCGCGAACCGTGGCCGTGGCTGCTGATGGCGGGGCCGGTGGCGGCGGTGCTGGGCGGCATCGCCACCGCGTGGATTGCGTTTTCGCATCAGGACGGCCTGGTGGTCGACGACTACTACCGGCAGGGACTGGCGATCAACCGCACGCTGGAGCGTTCGCGCGCAGCGGCGCGACTGGGATTGCGGGCCACCGTGACGTTTGCCGAGGATGGCCGGCGCGTGCGCGTGATTCTGTCCGGTCTTGCACCGCTGCCGGAAACCGTGCAACTGCGTCTCGCCCATGCGACCCGCAGTGGGCTGGATCAGAACGTGGCGCTGCGACGGACCGGCGACTGGTACGAAGGTGAACTGGTCGATCCCGCCGCCGGCAAATGGAACGTGCTGGTCGAAGACATGGCGCACCACTGGCGGTTGTCCGGGCTCTGGCAGACCGACGGCGATCGCGTCGCGGCGCTCGACGCCGGCCCGCGTTGAACCGGAGGCATCCATGCAGCGACTGATCCATGTGCTGTGGCCATCGTTCCTGGTGGCCATCGTTGCCGAGGGCCTGTTCTTCACGGCGGTCGATCCGATGGAACTGAGCCTGCTCGGCCACACGATCACCGGCAGCCGGCTCGCGGTGTATTCGGTCGGCTTCTTCTGCTTCTGGACGCTCGGCGCCATGTCCAGCGCACTGACCTGCTTCTTCCAGCGCTCGGCCGCCGAAATCAACCGCTGTCCGCTCGAACCGACGGCGCGACCCGAAGGCTGTCCGAAGCGGGAAGATCCCGGCGCCTGTTGCGGGTGAGGACTCAAGTCTCGACCATGGTCTGCGCTGTGGGCCATGTATGAATGCAAGACGCGACCGCATTTGTTCCGTGCCCGAGTCACCGTGAACGGCCCAGGCGTCGCTACGATTCGCCGGTCACCTGGCGAAATGATTCTTGAGCGCGAGCGGCCATGTAGTGATCCAGGTCCTTGCCAGTACGCGTTCGAATCGTGTCGAGGAAGTTGTGGCCGGTCCAGGTAAGTTCCACCGGCGTTAGCAGGGGTTCCGTACAGGCGAAGAGTTGTGCAGAGAGGTCTTCCAGTTCGGCAAGAGTTGGCCCTGTAGGTTCTGCCGTATCGATCAACCCGCCAGACTTGGCCAACCGGAGGTGATACAACAACTGCGCATTGGTCGGCACGCTTCTGAAAGTTGCTTTTCCTTGTTCTACTGCAATCAGAATCTCTTGTAGCAATGCCCAGTTGCGTTCCATTTTCCCCCCGGAATTTGTAACGGCGTCCCCATTGCCTGCGATGCGTTGGGGTGAAGACATCCACCAAAAGTGGATCGCGTAACTCTACTTTTTCACCTCGCGCGGACATTCAGTTCGTAGCGCTCGCCATCTGAGATCGCTCAAGAGCATGCGTGTCAATCGCCCCGATAGAACCAGAAGGGCGAGCACAATCTCCGCGAGGTTTCCGCTTCCCCAGGATGGGGTTTCCCGAACAGCTGTGGTTCGTGAGACCGCAAATGCGTCGGTAGACAGATCCCCTCTGTCCAATAGAGTCTGGTCCGACGCGACGCGGACATTCTGTGGCTGCTGCTTTCCAACGTTAGCCATTGTTTCCCCCGAAACAATGCGCTGCGCCGCACGCGAGTCGCTCGCTGTGAGCTACATTTCGACAATCTCGATGCAACAGCGCGAACTGAACGTCAACGACGGAGAAGCTCGGTCATCCCGTCAAGCCTACAGAAACCTCGTGTAGCCGGCGGCCGATTCAAGTGGTTTGCGCTGTTGTTGATGTTTCAACACGGCCGCTGCCCGATCAACTGCTTCAACCGCGGAATGTCGATGATGCGGATGTGCTTCTGCTGCACGGCGATCGTGCCTTCGTCCTGGAAGCGCGAGAACACGCGGCTGACGGTTTCGAGCTTGAGCCCGAGGTAGCTGCCGATCTCTTCGCGGGTCATGCGCAGATAGAACTCGGAGGGGGAATAGCCGCGGCTGGTGAACCGTTGGGACAGGTTGACCAGGAACGCAGCGAGCCGCTCTTCGGCGCGCATGCTGCCCAACAGCATCATGACGCCGTGATCGCGGACGATCTCGCGGCTCAGCACCTTGTGGAAGTGGTGCTGCAGCGTGTGGACTTCGCGCGACAGGGTTTCGAGGGAGGCGTACGGGATCACGCACACCTCGCTGTCTTCGAGCGCCATGGCGTCGCAGGTGTGCTTTTCGGAGCCGATGCCGTCCAGCCCCAGCAGTTCGCCGCTCATCTGGAAGCCGGTGACCTGATCGCGGCCGTCTTCCAGCAGCACCGTGGTCTTGAAAAAGCCGGTGCGGATGGCGTGCAGGGCTTCGAACGGTTCGCCGGAGCGATAGAGGTGGGCGCCTTTCTTCAGCGTCCGCCGGGTGCCGATCAGGCTGTCGATCCGGGCCATCTCGTCGGGCGTGAGGCCGACCGGCAGGCACAGTTCCTTCAATCCGCAGTTGGAGCACGCGGTTCGCAGGCGGTCGAGGGAGACCGGCCGAAGGACGGGGATGGCGGACATGGGACGGGTCCTGAAAAAAGCAGGGTTGCGGGGCGCTTGATCCAGGTCAACGGGTTCCTTCGAGCCCGAGCCTATCTTGGCGGCATGTTCTCCAAGCGCATGGCTACCTCTTCTCCTACGACGATGATAGCGCAGGCCACTCCTGTGATCGACCCGGAAATGCTGCGGCGCTACGACGTCAGCGGCCCCCGGTACACCTCCTACCCGACGGCGGACCGCTTCGTCGAAGCCTTCGATGCCGATACCTATGTCAGCTGGCTCGAGCGCCGGCACATCGGCGGGGTCGCCCGGCCGCTGTCGCTCTACGTGCACGTCCCGTTCTGCAGCGACATCTGCTTTTACTGCGCCTGCAACAAGGTGGTGACCCGCGACCACGCGAAGTCGGCCCGCTACCTCAGCTACCTGGATCGGGAGATTGCGCAGGTCGCCACCGTGCTGCAGGGCGACAGGCGCCTGGATCAGATGCACTGGGGTGGGGGTACGCCGACGTTTCTGACGCCGGCAGAACTGCGGGCGCTGATGGGGATCGTCCGCAGCCGGTTCCGCCTGGTGGAGGGCGGCGAATACTCGATCGAAGTGGATCCGCGCAGCGTCGAGCCGGGAACGATCACGCTGCTGGCCGAACTGGGATTCAACCGGATCAGCGTGGGCGTGCAGGATTTCGACCCGGTCGTGCAGACGGCCATCCACCGGGCCCAGAGCGTGGAGCAGACGTGGGCGACGCTGTCCGAGGCCTACAAGGCGGGCTTCGAGTCGATCAACATCGATCTGGTCTACGGCCTGCCGAAGCAGACCCGCGCGAGTTTCGACCGCACGCTCGACATGGTGGTCACGCTGTCGCCGGATCGCATCGCGCTGTTCGGCTACGCCCATCTGCCGCAGGCGTTCAAGGCGCAACGGCGGTTCGCCGAAGCCGATCTGCCCGACGGCGAGGCGCGCCTCGACATGCTGAGTCTGGCGATCCGGCGGCTGACGGGCGCCGGCTATGTCTACATCGGCATGGACCACTTTGCGCTGCCGGACGACGAGCTGGCCGTCGCCCAGCGTCAGGGGCGGCTGCACCGGAACTTCCAGGGGTACTCGACGCGGTCCGATTGCGACCTGATTCCGCTGGGCATCACCAGCATCGGCAGTGTCGGCCCGACGTATGTGCAGAACGCGAAGATCCTGGACGACTACTACGACCGGCTGGATCGGGGCCTGCTGCCGGTGCTGCGCGGCGTGGAACTGACCGCGGATGACCTGCTGCGGCGGGCGTTGATCCAGTCGCTCATGTGCCATGGCAGCGTGTCGATCGAGTCGCTCGAACTGGCCCACATGGTCGATTTCGACACTTATTTCGCGGACGAACTGGCCGATCTGCGGCCCATGATCGAAGACGGCCTGGTCCACCGGGATGCCGACTGGCTGGCGGTGACGGACCGTGGCCGGCTGCTGGTGCGCTCGGTCTGCATGGTGTTCGACCGCTATCTGCGCCAGCGGCGGGCCGGCGCCAGCTACTCGCGGGTAATCTGACCTTGATCGGGGCACTGGCCGGCGCCGCGTTCCTGCTGGGGTTGCTGGGAGGCGTGCATTGCATGGGCATGTGCGGCGGGATCA
>JAHCKV010000017.1 GCA_026125595.1 Burkholderiales bacterium
CTCGACCACGGTGGCGACGTCCGACAGCCGCAGCACCTGCGTCCCTGTATCGCGCAGCAGGACGCGACCGAGTTCCTCCGGCGTCGCGGGCTGGCCTTCGGTGACGATCGCGATGCGCTGATTGACGCCGGGCAGGAAGCCTGCGGCAAGAACGCCCGTGGCGCGGCGCGCGGCCGCTGCCACATCGTCGATGGCGAGCCCGTAGCGTACGAGCCGGGCCGGATCGACCTGGACCTGCCACTCGCGCACACGGCCACCGAAGACGTTCACTTCGGCGACACCTTCGACCGACAGCAGATGCGGGCGGATCACCCAATCGGCGAATGTGCGCAACTCCGTCGCCGATCTCGCGCTTGACGTGAGCCCGACGCCCAGCACGGTGCTCGCCGACGACGTGAGCGGCGTGATCGTCGGCGGCAGCACGCCGGCCGGCATGCTGCCGGCGAGCGCGGCGATCCGCTCCGATACCGCCTGCCGATGGCGGTGGATGTCGGACCCGTCGTCGAAGATCACCGTGACGACCGAAAGACCCGGAATCGACTGCGAACGGATCGTCTCGACGCCCGAGATACCGAGCAAGGTGTCTTCGATACGCTGCGTGACGAGCGTCTCGACGAGGTCCGGCGGCAGGCCGAGTGCTTCGGTCTGGATCACGACCTGCGTCGGCGCGAACTCGGGGAACACATCGAGCCGCGCCCGCGTCAGCGCGAAGATGCCGTAGATGACCAGCATCAGCGCGAGTGCGACGACCACACCCGGAAACCGGATCGAGAAACGGACCAGCGCCGAGATCATCGACGCAGCCCCGGGCTGGAAAGGCAGGCAGCCATCACGGCAGTCGGCGGTCCGGGTTCAATCGTCGTTCTCGTTCCGGATCTGGTACTCGAGCTCTTCCGACAGCAGCAACTGCGCACCGGTCACCACCACCTCACGCCCTGGTTCGAGCCCGTTGCCCGAGTCGAGCCAGCCGCCGGGCACGGGCCGGGTCGCCGCCACCGGCACGCGGACGAACAGATCGTCGTCCTCCCGCAGATAGATCCAGGACTGCCCGGCGAACCAGATGATCGCGGACTCCGGCACCACGACACCGTCGGACTTGCCTGCTCCCGCCGGCAGATACCCGAGCACCCGCATCGCCGGCCGCAATCCCTCGTTCGGCGCGCGATACAACAGCGGCACGCCGGCGAGCCCGGGCACGGCGCTCGGCGCGGGCGCGACGTAGCGCGCGGCAACACGGGTTCCGCCGCCCAGGGGTTCGAGCGTCAGCGGCTGTTGCCGGAATGCGCGCTCGGCCCCGGGCGGGACGGCGATCGCCACCAGCACCTCCCGCTGATCGAGCAGCGGTGCGAGTGCCACACCGGACGGGTCGGCCGCCATGTCCGCCAGCGGACCGCCCCACGATGCCCGCAGCGCATCCCGGGCCGCCCGTTCGTTGCCCTCGGCGATGACGAGCCGTTCGCGGTCGGATTTCCATTGCGCCTCGGCCGCCCGCATCGCGCGCTCCGACACGTTGCGGTCGTCGTCGAACAGGATCTTCGCGCGCCGGTATTCAGCTTCCGATGCCGCCACCGCGCTGCGCAGTGCGCGGACTTCACCGACCAGCGCCGGCAGAAGGCCCCGCGCCTCGACCAGCGGTCGCACGTCGAGCACGACGCCGAACGCCTCGGTGCCGGCATCGGCGGATCCGGCCTCGAGCTTCGCCAGCACGATGCCGCTGACATGGCGGGAATCCTCGACGATGCGCAGCTTGCCCGGCGCCACCTTCTCGTCGGCGGTGGTTTCGTTGCCGAACGTCTCGTCGCTGTCGCGGGCCAGCTCGCGATACTCGTCGCGGCCGAGCCACAGCGCGCTGGCTGCCAGCAACACGATCAGCACCAGGGCACCGCCGAACGCGAAACTGCGGAATCGATCAGTCATTGTCGATCAGGGCAGGGTTGATGGCGGCATCCGGATTCGCCGCGGCGGACGGCAGCACGGCTCCCGCAAGGTCCGGATTGTCGAGGGGGCGCTGCAGCGCATCTTCCAGCGCGGACAAGCCGAGCTGCGCTTCGATCTGTGCCACGACAGCGGTGCGTTCCAGCACCAGCGCATCGATCCGCGCCTGCACCAGTTCGACGCGATCGGCCTGCCCTTGCTCGAACTGACGCTCGACCAGATGCCGGCGATGGTCCGCCGCCGCGATCTGCGCGTGCGTCGCCTCCTGCGCCTCCCAGGCCAGACGATAACGGGCCGCGGCGCCGACACTTTCGGCAATCACGGCATTCTGCAACGCGAGGAACGATTTCTCTTCGACTTCACGGCGCGCTTCGGCCTCGCGGATCAACGCGCGAGTCCGTGCGTTCGGCGGCAGCAGCCCGAGAAAGGCGATGGACCAGATGCTCTCGTCCGCATCCCAGAAATAGCCGGGCACCAGCGTCACGTCCGGATACTGCCGGGCGATCTCCAGCTTGACGGCCGCTTCGGCGGCCGCATAGTCGGACAGCTTGCGACGAAGATCCATCCGGTTGAGCAACGCGGCACGACGCGTCGCTTCGGCGGTGGGCGGTGCCTGCAGCGCTTCGAGGACCGTGAAATCGAGCCGCACGGACGCGAGCACTTCCAGCGGCACACCGACGGCTTCTGCGACGCTGGCCAGCGACTGCTCGCGGCGCGCACCGGCACGCTTCAGCGCCACGTCGCCCTCGGCCAACCGCAGCCGCAGCAGACTGGTGTCGACGGACGCGGCATAACCCACCGCCTCCCGCTTCTCGACCAGTGCCAGC
Organism: Burkholderiales bacterium; assembly: GCA_026125595.1. Classification (GTDB taxonomy): domain Bacteria; phylum Pseudomonadota; class Gammaproteobacteria; order Burkholderiales. The sequence goes on from JAHCKV010000017.1 coordinate 2,763, forward strand.
AGCGTGCGGCGTTCTGCCTGCTCCCGTTCGAGAATTGCCAGCGTCCGGCCGGCGATGTAGAGATCGACGAAATGGCGGCGCAATCGGCTGCGCACGCGCCACGATGCGACACCGACTTCGACCCATGCCGCCTCTTCCTGGGCGCCAAGCTGTTCGACCAGCGCTTCGCGCTTGCCGCCGATATCGATCGGCAGACCGACCAGCACGCCGAACCCCCACGGCGTCTCGCCCGCCCCGGACTTGGCGTTGTACTCAGGTCGCGCCGTCACCGAAATCGGCAACCGGGCCCCGCCGGTGACCTTCTCCGCAGCGGCCAGTCGAGCCCGGGCCCGGGCCAGTTCGATCTCGGGGTGATGGAACACGGCGGCACGGCCGAGCGCCTCGAGATCCCACGCGGTGCGCGGCCAGGGTGACGTCGCGACGCCCTGCGCTTCGAAATACTCGCGCAGCGCGGGCGCATCGAGCGTGCGGGTGTCGTGGGCGATCACGCCGGCTTCGACGTCGAGCGGTTTCGCGCGATAGCTCTCGCGGGCACAGCCGGCCGATACCAGCACGGCGACCGCGCAGGCGATGACGCCGGGCAACCCCGCTGCGCGCCTCACGCCCTCAGTGCAACTTGACGTGGGGCTCGGTGCGGCGGGTGATGAGCCGCGCGAGGGTGTCGAGGCACACCTTGCCGAATCCGTGCAGTGCCAGTTCGTGCATCTTGTACAGCGACAGGTACATCAGGCCGGCGAAATAGCCTTCGATCATGACGCTGCCGCGCGTGAGGCTGCCCATCAGGCTGCCGACGGTGCTGTACTCGCCCAACGACACCAGGGAACCGAAATCCTTGTAGTGCCATCGCGGCACCGTCGCGCCTTCGAGCCGCTTCGGCAGCCACTTCATCAGGTGCGACGCCTGCTGATGGGCCGATTGCGCGCGGGGCGGCACGAACCCGCCCTTCTCGGGCCACGGACAGGCGGCGCAATCGCCCAGCGCGAAAATGTCGGGATCCCGCGTCGTCGCGAGATTGTCGCCGACGACCAGCTGGTTCATGCGGTTCGATTCGAGGCCGTCCAGATTGGCCAGGAACTCGGGAGCCTTGATGCCCGCCGCCCACACGGTGAGCTCGGCCGGAATGAACGCACCGCTGGCGGTGTGCACGCCTTCCGCAGTCACCTCGGTGACCTTCTCGCCGGTCATGACGCGCACGCGCAGTTGATGCAGCAGACCCAGCGCGGCACCGGACAGCCGTTCCGGCAACGCCGCGAGAATCCGCGGCGCGGCTTCGATGATCGTGAACTGGATGTCGCGTTCCGGATCGATGCGGTCGAGCCCGAACGACACCAGCTCGCGCGTCGTGTTGTGCAATTCGGCGGACAGCTCCACGCCGGTGGCCCCCGCACCGATGATCGCCACCTGTAGCTGGCCGGGCTTCAACGGCTCGGCCTGCGCATTGGCCCGCAGGCAGGCGTTGAGCAATCGCGTGCGGAACCGCTCCGCCTCTTCGGGCGTGTCGAGCGCGATCGCGTGCTGCGCGACGCCGGGCGTGCCGAAATCGTTGGACTGGCTGCCCACGGCCATCACCAGCGTGTCGTAGGGCACGGGGCGGCGCGGCAACACCTCGTTGCCGGTTTCGGGGTCGGTCAGCGGCGCGAGCCAGACCTGCTTGCGCGCGCGGTCGAGCCCGTCCATGCGACCGAGCTGGAAATCGAAATGGTGCCAGCGGGCCTGGGCGAGATAGTCGAGCGCGTGGTCGTTGAAGTCCATGCTGCCGGCCGCGATCCGGTGCAGCAGCGGTTTCCAGATATGGGTGCGGCCGCGATCGATCAGCGTGACGCGAGCCCGGCCGCGACGACCGAGACGGTTGCCGAGACGCGTGGCGAGTTCGAGTCCGCCGGCACCGCCGCCGACGACGACGATGCGGTGCGATGTTGCGTGGGGCGCCGATGGCATGGTGGGAGATCCTGTTGGCAGGCCGCAAGGATAGAGGAAAGCGTGCATCGCACCCAGCCGGAGCGCAGAGCACGACGGGTGGTACGCGACGGTCGATCGATGCCAACGCCATCGGGCCGATGGCGCCGCGATATCTGACAGCCACCCACCCCGGCTAGAATCGCGGTCTGCGTCACATCGGGACTTCCATGGAACGGGTCGGAAAGTATCAGGTCAAGCGCGAACTCGGGCGCGGCGCGTCCAGCATCGTCTACCTGGCCTGGGACGACTTCTACAACGCCGAGCTGGCGGTCAAGGTCTATCGCAGCCGGACCGCGTCGGGTCTGCCGGAGCTCGCACGGCAGCAGTTCGTCCGCGAGGCAGCCGTCGCCGGCAAGCTCGCCCACCCCCACATCGTCGCGATCCTGGATGCCGTGGCCGAGGCCGATGCGGCCTACGTCGCGATGGAATACGTGCCCGGTGGCAGCCTGAACCGGCACTGCACGCCGAAGAACCTGCTGCCGGTCGGCGACGTGATCCAGATGGTCTTCAAGTGCTGCGGCGCACTCGACTACACCTATCGCGAAGGCATCATCCATCGCGACATCAAGCCCGCCAACATCCTCGTGGCCGAAGGTACCGACGTGAAGGTCGCGGATTTCGGCGCGGCCTTCGTGCAGAACGACGCCAGCACGCAGAGCGGCCGCATGGGGTCGCCGGCCTACGTGGCGCCCGAACAACTGCGCGAACAACCGCTCACGCACCAGTCCGACATGTTCTCGCTGGCGGTGGTGCTGTTCGAGCTGCTGTGTGGGCGCAAGCCATTCTCCGGCACCAACGCCGGCGAGATCATGGATCGCGTGCTGAAGCTCGACGCACCACCGCCGTCGCGACTGCGCGACGATCTGCCGCCGGGCCTCGACGACGCCGTGCTGCGCGGCCTGCAGAAGGACCCAAAGGACCGCTACGACACATGGGCCGACTTCGCACTGGAACTCGCGCGGGTCGGACGCCTGAGCCTGTACAGCCAGGATGTTCCCGACAGCGAACGCTACACGCTGCTGCGGCGCGCCAAGCTGCTGGAGACGCTGACCGACGCGGAGATCTGGGAGGTCGCCGGCGTGGCCAGCTGGCGCCGCGTGCCGGCGCAGAAGGCGCTGATCGTCGAGAACGAGCCGGGCAACAGCTTTTTCCTGCTGCTGTCCGGGGAAGCCAAGGTCACGCGGCAGAACCGCCTGCTCGACGTGCTGCGGGCCGGCGAATCGTTCGGCGAGATGGGCTTCACGCACGGCCAGGGCGGCCTGCGCCAGGCGACCGTGGAAACGGCGACCGACTCCATCGTGATCGAACTGACACCCCAGGCGCTGGGCAGTCTGCCGGTAGCCTGCGAACTGCACCTGACACGCGCGTTCCTGCGCTCCGTGGCCGATCGGCTGGCGTTCTCGAACGCGCGGCTGTCCCAGGTGGGGCTGGGTCCGCAGTAGTCCGGCGGCACGATCGGCGGCGCCGCGCGCCGCGCGACGGTTGAACCGTTCCGCCCACCGCTGCGACTCAAGGTCGACAGACGGTGTCCGAAACCGTCGGGAGTTCCGCGATGCATCAGCACCCCTCTTCCGGATGTGCGCTGTCCCTGGGGCGCGCCGGACGCTACAGTACGGGCCTCATCCGGATCGATGGTCATGGCCCAGGACGACCCGAGTTCGCAGAACGCGCACGCGCTGGAACTGCTGGCCCGGATGGCCCGTGGCGACCAGTCGGCCCTGGCGGCGTTCTATCGATTGCTGGCGCCGCAGGTGAACGCGTTTGCGTTGCGCCAGTTGTCGGATCCGGACGAAGCCCGCGAAGTCACGGTCGACACGATGCACGACGTCTGGAAAGGCGCGGCGGCGTTCCGCGGCGATGCACTGGTGCGCACGTGGGTGTTCGGCATCGCGCGACACAAGCTGCTGGACCGGCTGCGGCGACGTCCCGCGCAGCGCACTGTCGATCTCGACGAGATCAGCGAAATTCTGCCGAGCGAGGATGCCACACCATTCGACGAGATCGCGCGCCGGCAGCGTGCCGGGCACGTCGCCCACTGCATGGAACGACTTTCGGCCGAGCATCGCGAATGCGTGCAACTGGTGTTCTTCAGCGACCTCGGGCTGGCGGAAGTGGCGTCGATCCAGAACTGCCCGGAGAACACCGTGAAGACACGGCTGTTCCATGCCCGGCGCAATCTGAAGCGCTGCCTGGAAACCCGACTCGAGGGCGATCGTGATGACTGACGCCGAACTGCACGAGGCGCGGCTGCTGCTGCCGTGGTTCGTCAACGGAACCCTCGACGAAGCCGGGCGGCACACGGTGGAAGCCGGCCTCGAAGCGTCCGCGACACTGCGCGCCGAACGGGACTGGCTGGTGGCGTTGCGCCGTGACGTTCAAGCCGAGACCATCGCCGCGCCGGACGACGCGGGCCTCGCGCAGCTGATGCAACGCATCGACGGCGAACGGCCGGCCAACGTGGTATCGCTGCCGGTCGCGAAGCGTGCCCGCTGGTTCGCGCCGGTGCTGGCGTTGGCGGCGTCGCTGGTGCTCGGTCAGGCGATCGTGATCGGCGTACTGCTCGGCGAGCGCGACGAAGGCTTTCGCCCGCTGTCGGGCCCGACGGCCACTGCCGGTGACCGGATCCAGATCCGGTTCCAGCCCGAGGCGACCGAAGCCCAGATCCGCACACTGTTGCTCGACATCGACGGCGATATCGTGGCCGGTCCGGGCGCGCTGGGGCTGTACACGATCCGCGTCGAAACGGGTCGATCGGGAGCGGTACTCCAGAGGCTGACGACCCGTCGCGACGTGGTCGATTCGGCCACCGCCGTGCCGCGCTGATCGACATGGTCGGGCGCAGGATCACGCGGTATTGCATCGGCGTGATCGGCGCGCTGGCGACGATCACGCTCTGCGCGCCCCTGGTGGCCGGCCCCGGCGGGCTGCGGTCCGCGCCGCCGCCGCCACCACCGCCGGTGACGACGCCGCGCGGCGGATCGACAGTGCCCGATGGTGGATCCGGCGACATGCCACGGGATCGCCCCTTCACGACGCCGTGGTCGGTCGAACACCCCGACGACCAGCCGCTTCGGCCCGGTCAGCGGCCTGCGGACGGCGGACCGTTCGCGCTGCCCGTTCTGCATCCGGACACCATCGAACCGGGTGAGCTGCTGGTGACGTGGCGTTCAGCCACCGACGCCGCTGCGGGTGAAGCCGAGCTCACCGCGCGGTTCGGCATCCAGCCGGTGGAACGTCTGAAACTCGCCGCACTGAGATGGCATCTCGCGCGCTACCGGCTGAGCGGAAATGAACAGGCTGCCCACGTGCGGCAACGGCTGATGCGGGAACACCCGACGTGGCTCGCCGACTTCAACACGCGATACGCAGCTGCCGGCGCACCGCACCACTATGCCCGCGACCGGATCGGTATCGCCCGAGCATCGCGCGATGCCGGCAGCCGGACTCCGGTCGGCATCCTCGACGGACCGGTGGCGCCGGTGCCGGCGCTCGCGCAATCGCTGGCGGCATCGCAAACACTGCTCGCCGCCGGCGAGACCGCGGCGTCGCCCACCCACGGTACCGCCGTTGCGGCACTGATCGCCGGTTGGGACGAAGCCAACAGCTTTGCCGGCGTCGCGCCGGGTGCCCGCCTCCACGCCGCGGTCGTGATGCGCCATCGCGCGGGTGCCTCGGACACCACCACCCGCAACGTCGTCGCCGGACTGGACTGGCTGCTCGGTCAGCGCGTCGAGGTCATCAACATGAGCATCGGGGGACCGCCGAACCGGTTACTGGCCGCCGCGGTGTTCCAGATCCGCAAGCTGCCGGTCGCCCTGGTGTCGGCCGCCGGCAATGGCGGCCCCGACGCCGAACCGGTCTATCCCGCCGCGTATCCGGGCGTGATCGCCGTGACGGCGACCGATGCGCGCGACCGGATCTACGGGCAGGCCAATCGGGGTGAATACGTCGCGCTGAGCGCACCCGGTGTCGACGTCTGGGTGCCCGCGCCGGATGGCGGCTTCTACGCGACCGGGACGTCGTTCGCTGCCGCGATGGTCAGCGGCGCCGTTGCCCGAACGCTGTCGCAGCGCGCGGCGTCCCGCGATTCGTTCGCGACGCAATTGTGCCGCCACGCACGCGATCTCGGCGAACCCGGACCGGATCCGGTGTTCGGGTGCGGCCTGCTGCAGCTCGGCGCCCCGAAACGCCCGCAATGAACTTGAACCGGATGCGCACGGGTTTCGACTGAGGGGGTGCGGGCCGATGGACGGCCCGCTCAACCCTCAAGGAGTCACCATCATGCGCATCCCCTCTATGCTGTCATCCGTCGCAATCGCCTGCGGCTTCGCGTTCGCCGTCCACGCCGCCGACGCGAGCCCGCCGAAGCGGGCATCCGCGGCTCGCGCCACGCTGCAGACCGCGCCGCAGCCCGATCTGCCGCTGAAGAATCCGCAACGTGCCGGCCCCCAGCGCCCGGTGTCCGGAGCCGACAAGCTGCTCGGCGCACCGATGCAAGCCGATCTGGTACCGAGCGCCTTCTTCAACGCGCAACACCTGCCCGAGGGCTTTCCGGGCATCGGCTTCTGCGATCCGAACCCTGCCGGCGGCACGCCCAACAAGATCCGTTTCCGCCTCACCAATCAGGGCGCATCGCCGGCGGCTGCTTCCGTGGTGCGCGTCGATTTCGTCGGCGGCGGCAGCGTCTCGGTCAATGCGCCGGCGTTGATGCCGGGTGCCGAGACCTCCGGTGCCGTGAACATTCCGCAGGGCTGCTATCCGCCCGGATTCTCGAGCGCATGTCAGTTCACGATCCATGCGGATGGCAATGCCCAGGTGGCGGAGAGCGTCGAAAGCAACAACGCCGTCCAGAGCCTGTGCGTGCAGCCGGCCGGATGAGCACGGACGATTGAACCGCACAGCGCGCCACTTCGACTCAACGGGCGTGGGCGACATCCGCCGCCTACGCCCGCCGAACCCAGGAGAACAGCATGAACACTTCCCGTCTGATCCGCACCACCTTCATGGCGGTCCTCATCGGCGCATTCGCCTCGACCGCCGGCGCCGCGCAACGGACCCGCGACGACCAACCGGCGTCGGTCGAACCGTCGGCACCGCGCACCGGTGGTGCACCCGTCAAGATCGCGCCGTCTGTACCGACGCCGCCGCTGCCGGTCGCTGCATCACCCGGCGGTCCCGCGACCCAAGCGGTGCAAAAACGCTGCAACAACACGTCGACCTGTCATCAGTTGATCTCCGATTGCGCGGTCGCCGATGGCCAATGGGTACCGACCGGCTTCAATGGTCGCGGTGAAACCACCGGCGGGTATTGCTTCATCGACTGAGTCGGTGCCGGCGTGCGATCTGCTCGCACGCCCCCGTCCGACGCGCCCTCCGGGGCGCGTTTTCTTTGGGTCCCCGCATTCGGCATGAACCGCTTTCCGCGCCGGTTCGACTCAACGGCATCGGCACCGGAACTCCTCCACCGGTGCGGGAGAACGAGATGCGCGGAACCCATGCGAACCGGATGCTCGCCACCATGCTGTCGGCATCGATCGTAGTGACCGGATTCCCATCGGGCCGCGTTGTCGCGGCCGATGGCAACGCGCAGGCGCTGCAGGCCTGGAGCGACGCCACCGGGCAGGAGGCACCGGCGCTCGTGACCGAAGACGATGGCACGACGCGCCTCAGCTGGACCACCGCCAGCCTGGAGTTCTATCACCGGAACGTGTCCGACGGCTCGTTGCTGACCCCGTTCCAGAGCGGTTCGTTTCAGCGCGGCACACTCGAAGGCGGCACCGAGACGACGGAATCGATCGGTTCGAAGTCGTGGTTCCGGATCGCCATCACGCAGAGCAACGACCGTTCCGTGCTGTCGGGCCCGCTGCAACTCGGTCAGCTGCAGTTCGGACGGTCCGATGCGCAGCAGCGGTTCGATTTCGGTGATCTCGCGCTGATGCACTCGACGCTGGGGACCAGCACGCAGCTGAAAGGCCTGCGGTGGCAGCGCAGTTTCGAATCGGTGCGGTTGGCCGCGGCTGCCGGCAGCATCGCCGAGAGCTGGGAGGCCCTGGGCGACGACACGCATCGCATGCAGTGGCGTCGCGAAGCGGTATCGATCAGGGCAGAGCGGAATGTCGGCGCGGCCGGCATCGTGTTCGCGACATTGCAGGGCTACGGCGACAGCGGTTCTCCATCGGCCGACTACGCCGTCGCGGGCCGCAGCCGCGGCCAGTCCGCCACGGTCGGTGCAAACCTGATTCGCGGTGCGCTGGCCGTGCAAACCGAGATGGCGTTCAGCCACGCCACCGATGCCGGTCGGGGATCCGCCGCCGACCATGCTTTCATCATCGACGCCACGTGGACGCGCCAGACCCTGACCTTGCGATCGGGCCTGCACGACTTCGGGCCACGCTTCGCATCGCTGTCGGTCGCGACGCTGCCCGGCTTGCGCGAGAGCTACGTCAATGCGGCGTGGCGCGCCAACACATGGTCGACGTGGACCGTGGACCTGCGCCGCACGGTCGACCGATCGCTGCCGCTGCCCGAGATCGCCGCGCTGGAGCAGCCCCTCTCCACCGCAGGCCGCAGCGATGCTGCAACGCTGCAGGTCAGCCTCCGACCGCCGCAGCTCTCCGGTGCCAGCCTGACACTGGCCGCTTCGCAATCCCGAGGCCGCACGCCGGACGGTGCGCGCAACGATCTCGCCAGCGCCAGCGCGACGGTGGCACTGACCCGAGGTCCGTGGACCACCCAGGGAACCGTCCAGCAATCGCTGACTTGGTCGGACACCGCGTTCGGCAACAGCGCGCTGCAGGGGGTGAACGGCAGCGTCGGCAGAACCTGGGCCGACGCGACGGGCGCGTGGACCGTGCGGGCGTCGCTGGTGCTGCAACGGCAGTCGCAGCGGTTCGCGGCCGGGATGCACAGCCATACGCAGAACGTCGGCCTGCGACTGACCGTGCAGCATGCCGACAGGGGCTCGGCGAGTCTGCGCGTCGATGCGGGATCGGGCCGCGACACCCTGGGTCGGCCGCTGACGCTGCGCAACCTGCGGCTCGATGTCGATCGACCAATTCACGCGCATCTGTCCATGCGGCTCTACATCGCGTGGAACGACCGCTACCCGGATCTGCCCGAGCTCGCCTACCGCGAGCAGGTGATCGGGGTCCAGTTCACCTGTCCGTTCTGAAAGGAGTTTCCGCCATGCCACGCACTCTCGTCGTTCTACTCGCGATGGTTTCGTCGTTGTGCATGCCGCCCTGCGCACGGGCGCAATCGCCCGATGCACGGCCGGCACCGCCGCAGAACTCCATCGCCGACAGTGCCGAACACGCGCGGGCGGCCCGTCGTGCGTTCGATGACGTCATCCTGCTCTACGAATCTTCCGATCTCGCCGGGCTACGCTCGCGGCTGGATCCGGGCTTCATTGGTCACCAGCGCTTCCTCGACGGCGTGCAGCGGGATTTCGCGGCGCAGCGACTGGTCCGCATCCATCTGCTGGAACCCCGGATCACCGCCGGTGCGGACGTCGCCGCAATCCAGGTGTCGTGGGAAAAGCGCTTCGTCGACGCGCAGCGGTTCGAGCCGCGGCTGCTGACCGGCACGATGATCGTGCTGATGCACCGGACGACTTCCGGATGGCAGCTCGCGGCGATACAGGGCGACGACCCGTTCGGCACCCATCGCATACAGCCACAAGGCGGCACGGAACGGCGGCGCACCGACGACGCATTGCGTTGAAGTGCGTCAAGCGTTTGCCCGCGGCATACAGCCCGCCGCGAGCGGCCGCCTGCGCTATACCTGCGGGTGTGCCCGCTCCTGCTTCGAATGCAGTTTGTTCACGGCATTGATATAGGCCTTCGCGGAGGCGACGACGATGTCGGTATCGGCTCCGGCGCCGTTGACGATGCGACCGTCGCGCTTCAGCCGGACCGTGACTTCGCCCTGCGCATCGGTGCCGCTGGTGATCGCGTTGACCGAGAACAGCTGCAGCTCGGCGCCGCTGGTGACGATCGTTTCGATCGCGCGGAACGTCGCGTCGACCGGGCCGCTGCCATTGGATTCCGCGTGCTTCTCGCTGCCCTCTTCCGCCATCACGACGCGCGCCATCGGCACTTCGCCGGTTTCCGAATGCACCATCATCGATACGAGCTTGTAGTGCTCGCCCAGGTGCGACGCGGCTTCGTCGGACACCAGCATCTGCAGGTCTTCGTCGAAGATCTCGGATTTCTTGTCGGCGAGATCCTTGAACCGCGCGAACGCGGCGTTCATCGCCTCTTCGGTCGCGAGTTCGATGCCGAGTTCCTTCAGTCGCTGCTTGAACGCGTTGCGCCCCGACAGCTTGCCGAGCACGAGCTTGTTCTGCGTCCAGCCGACATCCTCCGCTCGCATGATCTCGTAGGTCTCGCGGTTCTTGATGACGCCGTCCTGGTGGATGCCGGACTCGTGGGCGAACGCATTGGCGCCGACGATGGCCTTGTTCGGCTGGACGGGGAACCCGGTGATGCTGGAAACCAGCTTGGAAGAAGGCACGATCTGCGTCGTTTCGATGCGCGTGTCGCACGGGAAAAAGTCGCGACGCGTCCGCACGGCCATCACGATCTCTTCGAGCGATGCGTTGCCGGCGCGCTCGCCGAGGCCGTTGATGGTGCACTCCACCTGTCGCGCACCGTTCATCACGGCAGACAGTGAGTTCGCCACGGCGAGTCCGAGGTCGTTGTGACAATGGACCGACCAGACGGCCTTGTCGGAATTCGGAATGCGTTCGCGCAGCGTGCGGATCAATCCGCCGAACTGCTCCGGCATCGTGTAGCCGACCGTATCCGGCACATTGATCGTCGTGGCGCCGGCGGCAATGACCTGCTCGAGGATGCGGCACAGAAAATCGATCTCGGAGCGGCCGGCGTCCTCCGGTGAAAACTCCACGTCGTCGCGGTAGTTGCGCGCGAGCTTGACGGCCTTGACCGCCGCTTCCACGACCTGATCCGGCTGCATCCGCAGCTTCTTTTCCATGTGGATCGGCGACGTCGCGAGGAACGTGTGAATCCGCCCGGCCTCGGCATCGCGCAGCGCTTCACCGGCGCGATGGATGTCCTTCTCGTTGGCGCGGGACAGCCCGCACACGACGGATTCCTTGATGATGCCGGCGACCGCACGGACCGCCTCGAAATCACCGTTCGACGCGGCCGGGAATCCGGCTTCGATCACGTCCACCCGCAGCATTTCCAGTTGCCGGGCGATGCGGATCTTCTCTTCGCGGGTCATGGAAGCACCGGGGCTCTGCTCGCCATCGCGGAGCGTGGTGTCGAAAATGATGAGTCGGTCGGTCATGGAAGCTCTCCGGAAATTCGGGCCGCGCGTCGGCCCATTCGAGCGGGACACGCGGCACCGGCACTGAACGTCGACCCGGACGGCGAAGTCCGGACGTGGGTACGGCGGGGTACTGCGGGGGATGAGGTGTTAGGTCAGTGCGCGCGAACGCGCAGCAGCAGCCCGGCCAGCAGGAGGCTGGTGGGGAGGAGAGCCGAACCGGAGGTCGTGGCGACCGAGGCGGCAAACGGGGCTGCAGGCTTCATGGACGGGAATATACGGTCCGCAACGGGGGACGACAACCCCGTCGTGGCGAATCAGGGTGCCCCGGGTGGAGTGGACGGCGGCAGGGTGGGATCCGGTGGCTCGCTGCGCCGCTTGAAGCGCATCCAGGCCCACCAGCCGTAGCCGGACAGCCCGTAGAGTGCCGCGACGACGAATAGCAGCTCGGCCAGATTGTCGGCCAGGAACACCACGAGCAGCACGCCGAACGCCGTGGCGACGATCGCCCAGAACGGGATGCGCTTGTGCAGCTTGATGTCCTTGCCGCTGTAGAACGGCACATCGCTGACCATCGACAGCGCCGCGAACACCGTGATGGCGACGGCGGCGTAGTGCACGTCGATGCCTTTGAGATCGAACGTGTCCATGGCCCAGACGAAGCCGGCCACCAGCGCCGCAGCGGCCGGGCTCGGCAGACCCTGGAAGAAGCGCTTGTCCACCACGTCGATGTTGGTATTGAAGCGAGCCAGCCGCAGCGCCGCGCAGGCGCAATAGGCGAAGGCGGCCGCCCAGCCGTACTTGCCCAACCCGCGAAGCGACCATTCGTAGATCACGAGGGCGGGCGCCGCCCCGAACGACACCATGTCGGACAGCGAATCGAATTCGGCGCCGAACGCACTCTGGGTCCGGGTAAGCCGCGCGACCCGGCCGTCGAGACCGTCGAACACCATGGCGACGAAGATGGCGATGGCGGCCGCGTCGTACCGCCCGTTCATCGCCTGGACGATGGCGTAGAAGCCGGCGAACAATGCCGCCGTCGTGATGGCGTTGGGCAGCCAATAGATGCCCGGTCGCATCCGGCTGCGACCCAACCACTTACCCCGTTGCGGACGCTCGTAGTCCATGGGGGCGGATGCTACCGCGGCGGAAGCTCGGCGAGCACGGTGGACGTGGCCGACACCTTGTCGCCCACGCGGGCGAGCGGACGGGCATCGGGCGGAAGATACAGATCCACGCGCGACCCGAACCGGATGAAGCCGTAGCGCTGGCCCCGGGTCAACCGGTCGCCCGGCTTCACGTAACAGAGGATCCGCCGCGCGATCAGTCCCGCGACCTGCACGCAGGTGACCTGCACGCCGCCGGCCGTTTCGATCTGCAGCGCATTGCGTTCGTTCTCGAGCGACGCCTTGTCGAGCGCGGCATTGAGGAAGCCGCCCGGGTGATACCAGGCATTGCGAATCTCGCCATCGACCGGGCTGCGGTTCGAATGCACGTTGAAGACGTTCATGAACACGCTGATCTTCAGCGCGTCGCGGTCGAGATAGGGATCACGGGCCTTGCCGACGACGACGATGCGACCGTCCGCGGGCGACAGAACGGCGTGGGGTTCCTGCGGAATCGGCCGGCCCGGATCGCGGAAGAACTGCAGCACGAACAGCGCTGCCAGCCAGAACGGCAACGACCACCAGCCGGCGAACAGCGTGACCAGTACCGCGACGATGACGGCGATCGCCAGGAACGGCCAGCCCTCGCGGGCGATGATGGGATGGGGATAGTTCATGGGGACGGGCGCCGCAATCGGGAGGCCTGAAAGGAAGACCGGTGATCGGCGGACAGGTTCAACCCCGTCCGCGGATCACCGATCCGGGTCAACAGCGGATGCGCGGCACCGGCATCAGTTGCGCGACGTGTCGACCATGCGGTTCTTCTTGATCCACGGCATCATGTCGCGCAGCTTCGCACCGACCACTTCGATCTGATGCTCGCGTCCGATGCGGCGCATCGCCCCCAGCTTGGTCGCACCGGTCTGGTTCTCCAGCAGGAACTCCTGGGCGTACACGCCGGTCTGGATTTCCTTCAGGATGCGACGCATCTCGTTCTTCGTCTCTTCGGTGATGATCCGCGGACCACGCGTGAAATCACCGTACTCGGCGTTGTTCGAGATCGAGTAGCGCATGTTCGCGATACCGCCTTCGTAGATCAGATCCACGATCAGCTTCAGTTCGTGCAGACACTCGAAGTACGCCATTTCGGGCGCGTAGCCGGCTTCCACCAGCACTTCGAAACCGGCCTGGATCAGCGCCGTCGTTCCGCCGCACAGCACGACCTGCTCGCCGAACAGATCGGTCTCGGTCTCTTCGCGGAAGTTGGTCTCGATGACGCCGGCCTTGCCACCGCCGATGGCCGCCGCGTACGACAGCGCGACGTCGCGGGCCTTCTTCGACGGATTCTGGGAAATGGCGATCAGGCACGGCACGCCGCCACCCTGGGTGTAGGTCGCACGAACCGTGTGGCCCGGCGCCTTCGGCGCAATCATCACCGCGTCGAGATCGGCGCGCGGCACGACCTGTCCATAGTGAATGTTGAAGCCGTGCGCGAACGCCACGGTCGCACCCTTCTTGATGTTGGGCTCGACTTCCTCGCGATACACCTTGGCGATGTGCTCGTCGGGCAGCAGCATCATGACGAAATCGGCGCCCTTCACAGCGTCGCCCATTTCCTTGGGCGTCAGGCCGGCTTTCTTGACCTTGTCCCACGAAGCACCGCCCTTGCGAACACCGACCGTCACCTTGACGCCGGATTCGTGCAGATTCAGCGCGTGCGCATGGCCCTGGGAGCCATAGCCGAGAATGGTGACCTTCTTGCCCTTGATCAGCGAGAGGTCGGCGTCCTTGTCGTAATAGACCTTCATGTGAGTTCCCCTGTTCGTTCGTTTGCTGGGTGCGGGACCGCGCGTTGCCGTCGTCGGCCTGCCCCCTTCACTGGAGGTGCAGCTAGATTCTCAGGATCCGTTCACCGCGGCCGATGCCCGAGGCGCCCGTACGCACGGTTTCGAGCACCACGCCTTCCTCCAGCGCTTCGAGGAATGCGTCGAGCTTCTGCCCCGTGCCGGTGAGCTCGATGGTGTAGGTCTTGTCGGTGACGTCGATGATGCGACCGCGGAAGATCTCGGCCATGCGCTTCATCTCTTCTCGATCCTTGCCGGAGGCCCGCACCTTGACCAGCATCAGCTCGCGCTCGATGTGGTCGCCCTCGGACAGATCGACGACCTTGACGACGTCGACCAGCTTGTTCAGCTGCTTCGTGATCTGTTCGATGATCTCGTCGGAACCGGTGGTGACGACGGTCATGCGCGACAGTGTCGGATCTTCGGTCGGCGCCACGGTCAGCGACTCGATGTTGTAACCGCGGGCGGAGAACAGGCCGGCCACGCGCGACAGCGCGCCGGCCTCGTTTTCGAGCAGAAGGGCGATGATGTGCTTCATGGGATGGGTTCGTTCGCTGTGGTCGGTTTCCGGGGGGAGGCCGCCGCCGGCGGCCGGGCCCCGGTGCGGCGGACGACCCGGGTTATACGAGAATCATCTCGGACAGGCCCTTGCCACCGGGCACCATCGGGAACACGTTCTCCGCCTGATCGGTGACGAAGTCCATGAACACGAGCTGATCCTTCAGGGCGAGGGCTTCCTTCAACGCCGGCTCGATGTCGGCCGGCTTCTCGATGCGCATGCCGACGTGGCCATAGCTCTCGGCGAGCTTCACGAAATCGGGCAGCGCGTCCATGTACGACTCGGCGTAGCGGTTGCCGTGGAAAAACTCCTGCCACTGCCGGACCATGCCCATGTAGCGGTTGTTCAGATTCACGATCTTGATGGGCAGCCGGTATTGCTTGCAGGTCGACAGTTCCTGGATGCACATCTGGATCGACGCTTCGCCGGTGATGCACACCAGATTGGCGTCCGGATGGGCCAGCTGCGCGCCCATCGCGTAGGGCAGACCGACGCCCATGGTGCCGAGGCCGCCGGAGTTGATCCAGCGGCGCGGCTTGTCGAACTTGTAGAACTGCGCCGCCCACATCTGATGCTGGCCGACGTCCGACGTGATGTAGGTGTCGCTGTCCTTGGTCAGCCGATAGAGGGTTTCGACGACCATCTGCGGCTTGATGATGGCGCTGGTGCGATCGAACTTCAGGCAATCTCGCGCCTTCCACAATTCGATCTGCGTCCACCACGCCTTGAGCGCCGCGACGTCCGGCTTGAGCGCGCCGGCGGCGAGCTGACGACTCATCTCGGCCAGCACGTCCTTGACGTCGCCGACGATCGGCACATCGACCTTGACGCGCTTCGAGATCGACGAAGGATCGACGTCGACGTGGATGATCTTCCGGTCTTCCTGGAAGAAGTGTTTCGGATTGCCGATGACGCGGTCGTCGAAGCGCGCACCCACCGCGAGCAGCACGTCGCAGTGCTGCATCGCCATGTTGGCTTCGTAGGTGCCGTGCATGCCGAGCATGCCCAGTGACTGCGGATCGGTGGCCGGAAAACCGCCGAGCCCCATCAGCGTGTTGGTGCACGGAAACCCGAGCGATCGCACGAACTGTGTCAGTTCCGCCGCCGCTTCGCCGAGGATGATGCCGCCGCCGGCATAGATCATCGGCCGCTTGGCTTCCATCAGCAGCGACAGCGCCTTCTTGATCTGGCCCGAATGCCCCTTCACGACGGGGTTGTACGAGCGCAGATGCACGCTTTCCGGATAGACGTATTCGCAGCGGGACGTCGTGACGTCCTTCGGAATATCGACCAGCACCGGACCCGGCCGACCGGTCGACGCGATGTAGAACGCCTTCTTGATGGTGGCGGCGAGATCCTTGACGTCCTTCACCAGGAAGTTGTGCTTCACGCACGGCCGGGTGATGCCGACGGTATCCACTTCCTGGAAAGCGTCCTGCCCGATCGCATGGGTCGGCACCTGGCCGGTCAGCACCACCATCGGGATGGAATCCATGTACGCCGTCGCGATACCGGTCACCG
The DNA here is from genome assembly GCA_026125595.1 of Burkholderiales bacterium. Classification (GTDB taxonomy): domain Bacteria; phylum Pseudomonadota; class Gammaproteobacteria; order Burkholderiales. The sequence continues at coordinate 19,043 of JAHCKV010000017.1, forward strand.
CGTTGGTCACGCCGGGTCCGGACGTCACCAGACACACGCCGGGCCGATGACTGACGCGGGCATAGCCGTCGGCTGCATGTACGGCGGCCTGTTCGTGCCGTACCAGGATGTGCTTCACCCGGTCCTGCTTGAACAGCTCGTCGTACAGATGCAGCACTGCACCGCCGGGATAGCCGAAGACGTACTCGACGCCTTCGTCGGCAAGGCAGCGAACGGTGATTTCCGCGCCGGTGATTTCCATGGATGTCCGTTCCTGGGCAGGAACGGCTCTGATAATGAAGAGAACCGGGAACGATACCGATCGGTTCGAGGTCGGTCAACCAAGCCGATCCGCGCGCCGGCCTGCGAGCGGCGACGCGGACGACGCTATCCGGGCGTCATCGCGCTGCCTGGATCCACGCCCGCCATTCGGCGAACAGCGTCGGATCCAGCGCTGCCACGACCGACCGTTCCCACAGGGGCGCCGCCCAGAAATCGTCGTGGTCGAGGCTGGTCATCGAACCTCCCGCCTCCTCGAGGATCAGCGATCCGGCTGCGTAATCCCACAGTTTCTGCCCACCGTGCAGATACAGATCGAAGCGGCCGGCTGCGACATAGCACCATTCCAGCGTTCCGGCACCGTAGTTCCGGTGCGACGAAAACGGCGGCCGGTCGACGAGAGCATGTCCGAGCGTGCGGGGAATCCGCTTCAAGTCCACGTTGGCCGTGGCATTGCGCAGTCGCGGCACATGCCCCTTGATCGGCAACGGCTCGCCGTTCAGATGGGCGCCGCAACCGCGGACGGCGGAAAACATCTCGTCCGCCACCGGGTCGAACACCACACCGAGCACGCTGCGCCCGCGGCGCATCAACGCGACCGACAGCGCGAAATAGGGAATGCCATTGACGAAATTGGTGGTGCCGTCGATGGGATCGACGCACCAGAGGCCCAGGTCCCCGGCGAGCCAGTGCTCCGCCTGTTGCTCCTGGGACATCTCTTCGCCCATCACCGGCACGGCGTCGATCGCACCGAGCTTCGCGACCAGCGCAGCCTGGGCGGCCAGATCGGCCGCCGTGAACAGGCTGCCGTCGGATTTGCGTTGGT
>JAHCKV010000170.1 GCA_026125595.1 Burkholderiales bacterium
CCGGTGGCCGATGTGAAGGCACTGGCCGAGGCCGCGATGCCGTTGGAGACATATCTGGCGCGCGAGCGTGCCGCCGGCCGATTCGAACTGCCGCTGCAATCCCGCGAAGGCGCCAAGGTCCTGTTGCATGGCCATTGTCATCAGAAGGCCTTCGATGCGATGGGACCGGTGGAGACCGTGCTGCGCTGGATTCCGGGTCTCGAGGTCGAGACGGTCGTGTCGAGCTGTTGCGGCATGGCCGGCAGCTTCGGCTACGAGGCCGAGCATTTCGACGCGTCGATGGCCATGGGGGAGTTGTCGTTGCTGCCAGCGGTGCGGGCCGCGGGAGCCGACGTGCAGATCGTCGCGGACGGTACCAGCTGCCGCCATCAGATCACCGACGGCACGGGAAGGTCCGCCGCCCATGTCGTGCGGATTCTCGATGGGGCGTTGCGCGCGTAGCGACGTCGTCACGTTCGCGCGATTCTTGATAAGGTTCGTTCATTGCGTCGACGAGCGGATGTGACCATGACCGACCCCACCGATCCGAAGTGGAAGTTCCACGGCGTCCGTGTCGTGAAGAGCAACGAGCTGGACACCAATACCGCGCAGACGCCCGGCATGAGCCGCGCCGCCGCCATCACGCACGCCCGCTGCGGGGCGGAAAAGCTGTGGGCCGGCACGGTGGTGATCCACCCGAAAGCGAAGACCGGGGCCCATCACCACGGCCCGGTGGAGAGCGTGATCTACGTCGTGTCCGGCAAGGCGCGGATGCGCTGGGGCGATCGACTGGAGTTCACCGCCGAGGCCGGTCCCGGCGATTTCATCCACGTGCCGCCCTACGTGCCGCACCAGGAGATCAATGCGTCCGACGACGAGCCGCTGTCCTGCGTGCTGTGCCGCAGCGGGCAGGAGCCGGTGGTGGTGAACCTCGATATCCCGATGGCCGAGAGGCCCGAAACTGTTCACTGGGTCGACGACATCCATCCCGCTCCTGCGAAGCCCCAGGACCGTGGCTGAATCCGCTTTCCCGAATCCCGTACCGCAGTCGTCCAAGGAAGACCCATGAGCCGCAATCTGAACACGCTGTCCGCCGTCGAAGCCGCGGCGTTGATCCGCAGGGGCGAGATCACCAGCACCGCGCTGACCGAAGCCGCGCTGCGCCAGGCTGATGCGACCGCCCGCCTCAACGCGTTCATCACGATCGACCGCAAGGGCGCGCTCGCGGCTGCGGCCATCGCCGATGCCGACACCGCCGCCGGGCGCAGCCGAGGCGCTCTGCATGGCGTGCCGCTGGTCATCAAGGACAACACCCATGTGGCTGGTCTGCCGTCGACGGCGGGCACGCCGGCACTGAAGAACTTCGTGCCGAAGGACCATGCGCCGGTCGTGCAGAAGCTCGTCGATGCGGGTGCCGTGATCATCGGCAAGACCAACATGCATGAACTGGCTTTCGGCGTGACCGGTTACAACGAGGGCTTCCACGGCGAGATCATCGGCGTGCGCAATCCGCTGGATCCGACGCGCATCGCCGGCGGCAGCTCCAGCGGCACGGCAGCCGCCATCGCCGCGAACGTCGTCGCCGCCGGCATCGGCAGCGACACGGGTGCTTCCGTCCGGCTGCCGTCCGCGTACACCAACGGTGCCGCGCTGCGCCCGACGGTGGGTCGCTACAGCCAGGTGGGGATCTGCCCGCCGTCGCACACGCGCGATACGCCCGGCCCGATGGCACGCGACGTTGCCGATGTCGCGCTGCTGCACCACGTGATCACCGGCACGGCGCCGGTGACATCGGCAGCGCTGGAGGGCGTACGTCTCGGGATCTACCGCGATGTGTTCTATGCGAACCTCGATGCCGACACGCTTACCGTCATGGGCCGCGTGCTCGAGGCCCTGAAGAAAGCCGGCGTCGAGTTGGTGGAAGTCGACATGCCCGGGCTTGCCCGACTCGAATCGGAAGTCAGCTTCCCGGTGGTCGTCGTCGAAGCCCACGACGATCTCGTCAGCTATCTCGCCGAATTCGACACGGGCGTCTCGATCGAGCAGCTCGTCGCGCAGATCGCCAGTGCCGACGTCAAGGCGATCTACGACGGCATGGTGATGCCGCTGCAACTGCCCGGACCGAATGGCCCGATCGCGGCGCGGCCGGCGTATGAACACGCCATCGCAGTCGGACGGCCCGCGCTGCGCCAGTTGTATGCCGATACCTTCGCGACGCATCGTCTCGATGCGCTGGTGTTTCCGACGGCGCCGATCGTGCCGATGCGGCAAGGGCCCGAGGCCTGCAGCGTCGAGAACATGGGCCGCATGATCCAGAACACCGGACCGGGCAGTGTCGCCGGCATTCCGGGTCTGTCGGTTCCGGGCGGCTTCGGTCCTTCCGGGTTGCCGGTGGGCATCGAGATCGATGGTCCGGACGACAGCGACGAGCGGCTGCTGGCCATCGGCCTTTCCATGGAAGCGTTGTTCAGAACGCTGAAGTGAGGTTTCCCGTCGGCGCTGCCGAACGCGGCGCCAGCGGAATGTCGGTGCGTTGCGCGAGACCGAATCGGGCGGTCGTCTGGTCGTAGTCCCAGCGTTCCAGCGTGCATTGCCGCCGGCTTGCCTGCGGTCCATGGCGAATCAGATTCACCGAGTTCGGAACGCCACCGCGCACGCGGTGCGACAGACCGGTGCCGGCCTGCACCGTCCAGAAGGACCGATGGGTATCGGTGTCCAGTGCGCACGCATAGGGCAAATGGATATGCCCGCCGAGAATCAGATCGGCACCCGCCTCGGCCCAGCGGCGAACCGCCTGCCTGCGCCCGCGCAGCAAGTTCTTCCGGTCGGATGCTTCGACTGCGCGGACTGGATGGTGGACCACGACGACGCACAACTGATTCGGGTCGGCCGCGCGGAAGTGCCGTGCCACGCGCTCGATCTGGGTTCCGGAGACTTCGCCGTTCTTGTGCCGCCAGGGCCGCGTCGTGTTCAGACAGACGACCGATAGATCGGACGACTCGAACACAGGCTCCAGTTCCGTCCCCAGCGCTTCGCGAAAGTGACCATACGGGTTGAACAGGCGCGCGGCGATGTCGAACAACGGAATGTCGTGATTGCCCGGAATCACGAGACATTCGCGCGCCGCCATGCGATCCATGAAGCGCTTCGCGGCGGCGAACTGCGAACGACGCGCCCGTTGCGTGATGTCGCCGGACCATACGACCACGTCGGGATTCTGCAGACGCGCGAACGCCAGCAACGCTTCGGCCACCGCCGGTTGCTCGGTACCGAAGTGCGGATCCGAGATCTGCAGCAGAGCGCTCATGGTGGTGGCGCAACGGTATCCGCCGGGACGAGCAACTGCAGCAGCTGCGGTGCCGGGCGGAACACCAGCGGTGATCGCAGCCAGTTGATCTCGCCATCGGTCGCGACCTTGATCCGGCGTGCACCGTACGGGAAGCCAACCTGCACGACCAACTCCGAAAACGCCATGCTGGACACGTTTTCCGCGTCGCCCAGGCTGCCGATGGCCCCGCGCACCAGCAGACCCAGCATCGCGAGCTTGCCGACCGGCTTCACCATGATGCCGACGAGTTTGCCCGCGTCGAGCGCGGTCCCCTCCGCAATGCCGACCTGCTCGAGCTGCAGCGGATTGTTGCCGACGAAAAGCGTCGACGTTCGCACGATGTCCTGCCGACCGTCGCGTTCCAGCCGGATCGACAATCGTCGATGTCCCCGCAACAGCGTTGCCAGGCCCGAGAACAGCGCGACGAGCCGCGTGCGTCCGAATCGCTGCTTGAATGCTTCGCGGTCTTCCAGCAGATCCGGATACAGGCCGACGCTCGCGTTGACCAGAAACACGCGATCATTGACGAGGCCGACCTGGATCGGTTTCAGCTGCGCCGTCAGCAGCGCGCGCGTGCCTTCTTCGATATCCGTCGGAATGCCGTGGGCGCGGCCGGTATAGTTGAACGTGCCCTGCGGCAGGATGCCGAACGGCAGTTCGGTCGGCAGCACCTGCTGAACGATCGCGTTGATCGTGCCGTCGCCCCCCGCGGCCACGACCGCGCCGCCGTGCCGGCGAGCGAGTTCGATGGCCCGATCGGCGGATGCGCCGAGTTGTCGCGGCTCGGCCACCGGAATCAGTTCATGCCGGCGACCGGCCTCCGCGAGGATTTTACGAATGATCGCAATGCGATCCTGTGATTCGACGTTGCCGGACCCGGCATTGACGACGATGAACAACGGAAGCGATTCGGCCACGGGGTGCTCGGCGGATGAAAGGATGCCGGTTCGATGAAGCCCGGCCCGCCGAGTTCCGGATTGACGACGACATATCACCGCATCCGGCGCGATCCGGCACCGAATGCGGGCTTCTGTCGTGGTTTGTCCTTCAATGGATTTCCGGTTCCGCCGTCGGTTCGGTCCCTTCGAGAAACCGGAAGTCGCATCCTTCGTTGGCCTGCGTGACGTTCTGCGAGAACAGTTGCCCGTAACCTCGCACGTAGCGCGGTGGCAACGGCTTCCAGGCGACGCGGCGTTTCTCCAGCTCGTCGTCACTGACAGCGAGATCGAGACGCCGGTTCGGCACGTCGAGCGTCACGAGATCTCCGGTGCGTACCAGCGCGAGCGGACCGCCGACATAGGCTTCCGGCGCGACGTGCAGCACGCACGTGCCGTAGCTGGTGCCGCTCATCCGGGCGTCGGAGATCCGGACCATGTCTTTCACGCCTTGCTTCAACAGCTTCCGTGGAATCGGCAGCATGCCCCACTCCGGCATGCCCGGCCCGCCCAGCGGCCCGGCGTTGCGCAGGATCAGTACCGAGTCGGCATCGGCATCGAGATCGGGATCTTCGACGGCTTTCGACATCGCGTCGTAGTTGTCGAAGACGATTGCGCGACCGGTGTGCTGCAACAGCCGCGGATCCGCCGCGGTCGTCTTGATCACGGCGCCGTCCGGTGCAAGATTGCCGCGGACCACGACGAGCCCGCCTTCGGGCTTCATCGGATCGGCCGGCGTGCGGATCACCTCGGGTAGATGGATGCGGGCGCCAGCGATGTTCTCGCCGAGCGTCTGTCCGGTACAGGTCAGCGCATCGGTGTCGAGCAGCGCGCGCATGCCTTCCATCAGACCGACGGTGCCGCCGGCATAGTAGAAATCCTCCATCAGGTACTCGCCCGACGGCCGCAGGTTCACCAGATAGGGTGTTTTCCTGCCGATGGTCTCGAAATGCTCCAGCGGCAGGTCGATGCCGGCGCGGCGGGCCATCGCGACGACGTGGATCAGTGCATTGGTCGAGCCGCCCAGCGCCATCAGTACCCGGATGGCATTGTCGAACGATGCCGCCGTCAGCATCCGGCGCGGCGTCAGATCCTCCCACACCATGTCGACGATGCGACGACCGCTCATGGACGCCATGCGGACATGGTTCGAATCCGGTGCCGGGATCGCCGCGGCGTTGGGCAGCGTGAAACCGAGGGCTTCGGCGATGCTGGTCATCGTCGACGCCGTGCCCATCGTCATGCAGGTGCCCGGCGAACGGGCGATGCCTTCCTCGATGTCGTTCCAGTCGCGCTGCGTGATCCGGCCGGCGCGCAACTCGTCCCAGTATTTCCATACGTCGGAGCCGGAGCCCAGCGGTTTGCCGGCCCAGCGGCCGATCAGCATCGGACCCGCGGGCACGTAGATGGCCGGCAGACCCATGCTGATGGCGCCCATCAACAGCCCCGGCGTGGTCTTGTCACAGCCGCCCATCAATACGCAGCCGTCCACCGGATAGGACCGCAGCAACTCTTCGGTCTCCATCGCCAGCAGGTTGCGATAGAGCATGGTCGTCGGCTTCTGGAACACTTCCGCCAACGAGATGGCCGGCAACTCCAGCGGGAATCCACCGGCCTGCCAGACGCCGCGCTTCACGTCCTGGGCGCGTTCACGCAGGTGACCATGGCAGTGGCTGATGTCACTCCACGTGTTGATGATCGCGATCACCGGTTTGCCCTTCCAGTCTTCGCGCGCATAGCCCAGCTGCAGCGCCCGCGACCGATGGCCGAATCCGCGCAGATCCTGCGATTCGAACCAGCGCCGGCTGCGCAGGTCCTCTGGTTTTTTTCGGTGTTCCATGGCTCCTCCTCCTCGGACCGCGGACTATAGCGTCAACCGCAGCTCCAACGAAAAGGGCGACCCGTGGATCGCCCTTCGTCGGCACGGATTACCGTGTCGTCAGGCTTCTTCCTCCGTCGTGTCGGCCGTCGCCGGTTCGAGCCGTTCTCGGCGGACCGATTCGTGATGCTTCACATCCCCTCGCAACTTGCGGGCGTAGTCTTCGAGTTGCCGCTTGGCGGCGTCGAAACTGTCGCGCAGTGCCACGTAGGCGTCTTCGTGGCGGTGGTGCGTGACCACCAGTTCAGCCCCGGGGACGCGCAAGTCCAGGTGTACGCAGAAATCGCGGCCCTGGTGTTTGTGCTTGTGGGGTTGTTCCACGGTGACGTGGCATCCCATGATGGGAGAGAAGATGGACTCGAGCTTGTCTGCCTTCGACCGGATGTGGGATTCCAGCGCTTCCGAGGGAGACATGTCGCGGAAAGTGATCTGCAGGGGTGTCTGCATGGGCACGGACTCCTTGACTGATGGACAGGTACATCGACTGCGCCGACGCGACGACTGCCGCGCCGACACCTGCACGGTGCGCCGAAATGTCCGGGGCCGCCAGACTGTTCGGCACGCCGGAACCGGAGTAACGTTCAGGGATCGCAGCAGCGCAACGCTGATGCAACGGTCGGGCCAGTTGCGCCGGTTGTCGTGAAATTCGTCGTGCATCGTGTCGTGTCGTACCGATGCCCGGCCGGATCGCCGCGGTCTCCTGCCGTGCGCGCCTCAGTCGATTCCCTGTCCTGCCGTCAGTTCGACATGCAGTTCGTGGACGCCCGCAGCGAGATTCCACGCCAGCTCCAGTTCCACCGCCTGCATGATCTTCTCGAAGCCCGCCTCCGACTGGGACACGGTGAACACCGGCTGACCGCTGAGCCGGGTCGCCGGCGTGCAGCGCAGGACCAGCCGGCCCTGCAGCACCCCGTCCTCCAGGGCCAGGGTGCCGGCCTGGCCCAGGTCCAGACCCTGACCGAAACCGCCGGGGATATGGCCGTCCACCACGT
>JAHCKV010000171.1 GCA_026125595.1 Burkholderiales bacterium
AAATGGTGCCGGCGACCGCGTCGCGCATGTTGATCTGACCGGACAGCTGGTTCTCCCAGGTCGGGGTGCTGGAATCCTCGAAATCGGCCATGAACATGTTGGCGCCGGAGTTCAGCGCGTTGATGACCATCTTGCGGTCGGTCGGCCCGGTGATTTCAACGCGGCGATCCTGCAGGTCGGCGGGAACCGGGGCGACTTTCCAGTCGCCGGCGCGCACGTGCGCCGTCTCCGGCAGGAAGTCGGGCAGCTTGCCGGCGTCGAGTTCAGCCTGCCGCTGGCGACGGCGTTCCAGCAGTTCAAGTCGGCGGGCGTTGCACTGGCGGTGCAGTTTCGCCAGGAACGCGACGGCGTCCGGCGTCAGGATCTCGGCGAATTCGGGCGTGACGGGGCCGAGGATCTCGATGCCTGGGCCGTAGGTCGGGGTGGTCATGAAAGGGCTCTCCGTGGATCTTGTGAAGCGCCGACTCCGGGTCGGCGATTGCGCATTATGGCATTTGCTTTTGCTAATCGGCATAGGCCGAAAAAAGACCGCCCGGGCACGATGGTGCGGGGCGGTCCTGTTTACGGCTGGTTGCGCGGGCTCGTCAGGCGAACTGCGCTTCCTCGGTGGAGCCGGTCAGCGCCGTCGTGGACGACCGCCCCGACTGCACCACTTGCGTGACGGCATCGAAATACCCGGTGCCGACTTCGCGTTGATGCTTGACCGCGGTGAAGCCCTTGTCGGACGCAGCGAACTCCTTTTGCTGCAGTTCGACGAATGCCGTCATGTTGTCGCGGGCGTAACCATAGGCCAGTTCGAACATGCCGTAGTTGAGCGCGTGAAAACCGGCCAGCGTGATGAACTGGAACTTGTAGCCCATCGCGCCGAGTTCCCGCTGGAACTTCGCGATGGTGGCGTCGTCGAGGTTCTTCTTCCAGTTGAACGACGGCGAGCAGTTGTACGACAGCAGCTTGCCCGGGAACACGGCATGGATCGCTTCGGCGAATTTCTTCGCGAACTCCAGATCGGGAGTTCCGGTTTCGCACCAGATCAGATCCGCGTGGGGGGCATAGGCGAGACCGCGGGCGATCGCCTGGGCGATGCCGTTGTTGACCCGGTAGAAGCCTTCGGACGTACGTTCACCCGTCAGGAACGGCTTGTCGTTGTCGTCGATATCGGAGGTGATCAGGTTCGCGGCCTCCGCATCGGTGCGGGCGAACAGCAACGTCGGAACGCCCATGGTGTCGGCGGCGAGGCGGGCAGCGACCAGCTTCTGAACCGCTTCCTGGGTCGGCACGAGCACCTTGCCCCCCATGTGCCCACACTTCTTCGCCGACGCGAGCTGGTCTTCGAAGTGGACGCCGGCGGCACCGGCGTCGATCATGGCCTTCATCAGTTCGAACGCGTTCAGCACGCCGCCGAATCCGGCTTCCGCATCCGCGACGATGGGCGCGAAGAAGTCGATGTTGTCCTTGCCTTCCGAGTGGTTGATCTGGTCGGCGCGGATGAACGTGCTGTTGATCCGGCGAACCACCGAAGGAACGCTGTTGACCGGGTACAGCGATTGGTCGGGATACATCTCACCGGCCACGTTCGCGTCCGCGGCGACCTGCCAACCGGAGAGATAGATGGCCTTCAGGCCGGCTTTCACCTGCTGCATGGCCTGGTTGCCGGTCATCGCGCCGAGGGCGTTGATGAAGGGCTCGTCGTGCAGCAGTTTCCAGAGCTTTTCGGAGCCGCGGCGGGCCAGCGTGTGTTCGATCTGGACCGTGCCTCTCAGGCGATCCACGTCTTCCGGCGAATACGGGCGGCTGATGCCTTTCCAGCGGGGATTTTCGGCCCAGTCCTTCTTCATTTGGGCGATGTTCTGTTCGTTGCTCATGTCTTGCTTCTCCATCACGTCGATCGTCCGGTTGCGCGGGGTCGGGCAGTCGGGACGGCGGTGCGGATCTCGATTCACCGCCGAACCCGGGAGGCCGGGTGCGCGTGCCGGCTTCCCTCGGACGCCACCGTTATGGATCGAGGGTCGTCCGCCACTGCGTCTTGGGGCACAGCCGGAGATCGGTTCCGGAAGGCCGTACCCCGGACCGATTGGCGTCCGGGGCTTCCACTCGTCGCCCGTTGGTGGTGGGTCTGGCGAGTATCTCGGCCGAAGTATACGAGCGACATATCGCGTCGCAACACGCGACGTGATCGAAATACGAATTGATTAAAATCAACAACTAAAAATAAATTCGTTCAAGATATTTCGAATGGCGAAACAGTGTTTTGCATAACATCAGTGCGACGCACAGGTCGCCCGTTTCAGAATTGCAGGGGACCCGAGGACACAACGATCCCGTCCGCATCGGCATAGAGATGGTCCCCGGGAACGAACGTGACGCCGCCGAACGTCACCGCGACGTCGCGTTCGCCGAGTCCGTTGCGTGCACTGCGCAGCGGGTGCGCGGCCAACGCGAAGATGGCGATCGGCATCTTCGCCAGAATCGCCGTGTCCCGTACGCAACCCCATACCACCACTCCGGCCCATCCGTTGTCGACCGCGAGTTGACCGATCTGGTCGCCTACCAGGGCGCAGCGCAACGAGCCACCGCCGTCGACCACGAGGATTTGCCCGTGGCCTGGTTCGGACAGTGTGGCGCGGACGAGGGGATTGTCTTCGAACAGTTTCAAGGTCCGGATCGGACCGGCACAGCCCGCTTTGCCGCCGAAGCTGCGCAGAAGGGGGGAAACGATGCGCAGCCGTTCGGAATGGGCGTCGCACAGATCGGCGGTGGTGAAAGTCATGGGCGGGATTCCGTGGTTGATGTCGCGGGTTCCGGGGGGCGTGGACTAGAATCGAGGCTGTCGCGCGCGATGCAGCCGCGATCGCCCTAGCCCTTCGTCCCTTCCCACTTTCATCCCACCAGCGCGAACCCAGACATGTACAAGCATATCAAGGTGCCCACCAGCGGCGAGAAGATCACCGTCAATGCCGATTACACGCTCAGCGTGCCGGATCAGCCGATCATCCCATTCATCGAAGGGGACGGCACCGGGGTCGACATCACACCGGTGATGAAGGACGTCGTCGATGCCGCCGTGACCAAGGCGTACGGTGGCAAGCGCAAGATTTCGTGGATGGAGATCTTCGCCGGCGAGAAATCGACACGGGTCTACGGCGAGAACGTCTGGCTGCCCGAGGAGACCCTCGAGGCCTCCAAGGAATACGTCGTGTCCATCAAGGGCCCGCTGACCACGCCGGTGGGCGGTGGAATCCGCTCCATCAACGTGGCGCTGCGGCAGGAACTCGACCTCTATGTTTGCCTGCGTCCGGTCCGCTACTTCCAGGGTGTGCCCAGTCCGCTGAAGAACCCCGAGAAGACCGACATGGTGATCTTCCGGGAGAACTCCGAAGACATCTACGCCGGCATCGAATGGCAGGCCGAGAGCGAAGCGGCGCGCAAGGTCATCAAGTTCCTGATCGGCGAAATGGGCGTCAAGAAGATCCGCTTTCCCGAAACCTCGGGTATCGGCATCAAGCCCGTGTCCCGCGAAGGGACCGAGCGACTGGTCCGCAAGGCGATGCAGTACGCGATCGCGAACCAGCGCAAGTCCGTCACGCTGGTGCACAAAGGCAACATCATGAAGTTCACGGAAGGCGGCTTCCGGGACTGGGGCTACGCGCTGGCGCAGAAGGAATTCGGCGCGCAGCCGATCGACGGCGGCCCGTGGTGCAAGTTCAAGAACCCGAAGACGGGCCGCGACATCGTCGTCAAGGACAGCATCGCCGACGCCTTCCTGCAGCAGATCCTGCTGCGCCCGGCCGAGTACAGCGTCATCGCGACGCTGAACCTCAACGGCGACTACGTCAGCGACGCGCTGGCGGCGCAGGTCGGCGGCATCGGCATCGCGCCGGGCGCCAACCTCAGCGACAGCGTCGCGATGTTCGAGGCCACGCACGGCACGGCGCCCAAGTATGCCGGCAAGGACTACGTCAACCCGGGCTCGGAGATCCTGAGCGCGGAGATGATGCTGCGCCACATGGGCTGGACCGAGGCGGCCGACCTGATCATCTCCAGCATGGAGAAGGCCATCCTCAGCAAGAAGGTCACCTACGACTTCGCTCGCCTGATGGAAGGCGCGACGCAGGTCTCCTGCTCGGGCTTCGGGCAGGTGATGATCGACCACATGTGATCTCGCTCCACGGCGTCTCATGACGCCCCGTAAGCCCCTGATTTTGTTGAAGAAATCAGGGGCTTCGTCTTTTCAGCACGTCTCACGGCAGACCACGAAATCCCGCCATTTTGGAGGGGAAATTGACGGGAGACGGGGCCCGAAACGGCCCAAATTCCTCCACTTGGAGGTGGCTGAAAAGTGTCGGGAGACGACGCATGCGACTGAGCAACTACACCCTCACGCCCACTCGGATCAACAACGCCAAGGCGAAGGCGCGACTCTACAAGCTAAGCGATGGCGGGGGGCTTTTCGTCGAGGTCAGCACGACCGGCCAGAAGACCTGGCGCTACCAGTACCGATTCGCCGGCAGCCGCCGAGACGTCAAGATCGGGCGATACCCGGAGATCGGGGTGGCCGACGCCCGGGCGCGGCACTTCGAACTCAGGTCGCTCTTGGAGCGAGGGGTAGACCCCGCCGAAGTTCGTCGCCAGGAGACTGCGGAGCGTCGGCAGCAGGCGAAGGACAGCCAGCCCGCTGCCGACCAGTTCGAGGCGTTCTCCCGGCGCTGGATCCGGGAGCGCCTGATGACCAGGTCCGAGACCTACCGGAACCAGATCGAGTCCCGGCTCGAGCGCTTCGTATGGCCAGCGATCGGCGAGAAGCCGCTGGGCGGCGTCCGGCCCGCCGACGTGCTCGCGATCATCGAGGACTTGAGAGGAACGCCGAAGACGGCGGAGGGCGTCAGGCAACACATCCAGCAGATCTACAACTACGCGATCCAGAAGCTGCTCGTCGAGGTCAACCCGGCCTTGCCACTGCGAGGCGTCATCGAGGTGCCTGCTGCCGAGCACCACCGGCATCTGACCGAGCCAGAACTAGGAGCCTTCTGGCGGTCGGTGGCGAAACAAGGCGCGCACTTCGTGACCATCGCTGCCACCCGGATGCTCATGTACACGATGTGCCGCAAGTCAGAGGTGCTGCGAGCCCGGTGGCGCGAGTTCGACCTCGAGCGGGCCCAGTGGGACATCCCGGCCGAGCGTATGAAGATGAAGGCGCCGCACCGTGTCTACCTTTCCCGACAGGCACTCGAACTCCTTGGGCTGCTGAAGGCATTCGGCTCGGAGCCGCAGGCCTACGTGTTCCCGTCGGTGCTTCGTGCCGCGGTGCCGCTCGGCGACGCTACGCTGAACCACTTCTTCAAGCGACTCGACTTCGGCGTTCCGGACTTCTCGCCCCACGGAACCAGAGGCACGGCAGCGACCTTGCTTCGTGAGCATGGATTCAGCCGAGAGGTGGTCGAGTTGCTACTGGCGCATGCCGAGCGAAACAAGGTGACGGCCGCGTATCACCATCACGAGATGGCTGACGAGCGGCGGCGCGCGCTTCAGTACCTCGCGGATCAGATCGATCGATTGGCCAGCGCATCCGTCGCTGGCTCAACGGTGTCTTCTGACGGTCGTGAGCACTGCGTGACCGCATGAAGCGACTTGGGGATGCGGATGTTGCAGTCAAGCATCGTCTACAACGCCGGCGTTCGCAGTACCCTGATGCTGCAGTTTCTTCCACTGAACCGCAGGAGGCTCGACTTGCGACTGGCTCTCTTCCTTGCGATCGTCGCAGCGGGTGCAATCGCAGGCTTCGCAACCGGCAGCGGTGAGGACAGTGCGACAAGGCTTGTTCTCGCCGGTGTTGGCGCGTTGATCGGCGCTGCGATCGGCGGGGCGGTCCTCAAGCTCGGAGGCATCAAGGGGTCAAACACGTCTACAGGAGGCGCGATTCCAGGTTCCGGCGTGACTTCCGAGGACCTCGCGGCCAACTATTGGCGCGACAAGGGACACCCACCCTTCATGAAGCCGCCTGAGGGGGACCAGCCATCTCGCGGGCCCGATTGACTACCGCTTGATGATCCCCTTCACCGCGTCTTTGGCATCTTGGAAGGTCTCGGCCGCGTCCCGGGCCACTTGCCTTGCGGTGCCTTTGAATAGCGACTGCCGTGGGGAAATCGTGCCGTCGTCGGCGCGCCCGGGGCTCCGCTCGTCATCGAACTCTTGCCGTCGAGCAGCAGTCCGGCCACGGAGATCGTCCGACGACGCCTGAACCTGCTGGCGAACGTCGCTTGGTTCGGGCGCAGGTTGTGCCGGTGTAGCGACTGGAAGAGGAGCCTGACGAACCGCGCCCGTCGCTCTTCGATATGTTGCGTCAATGTCCGGCGTGATGCGCGGGTCACCGCTGTTGGTCGTGTACAGATGGCGGACGTCGTCGAAGGATGACGGCATGCCAGTGCCGTCGCTGAAGTTTCGGGTTGGAGCCAGCGCCTGTCGGGCAAGTTCAGCGCTCAGCAGTTGTTGAGCGGACGCGCTGGTACCACCGTACTGTTCAGCGTACCGAGTGAACATCGCCAGGTTGTAGGGATCCTGCGCAATGTCGATTGAAATCGAATCGCCTCTCTCCCGGGCCACGGCAAGCCGCTCAGAGAACGCGGTGCGGTCGGCAAGGGAAGCATCTGCGCGGGCGGAGCGCGCGGTTGTGGTGGCGATCCTCGACGACAGTTCGCGTGCTTCGCGAGCATCGGTGGCTACAAGGCTCGCGACGGAACTGTCGCGAGACACGCGATCGCCGAACTGCTTGAACTCCGAGGCCTGCTCGGACGTGAGCGCACCAAGCACCTTCCGCTCGTCTGCACTCAGTCCGGACAGGTAGGTCTTGTCTGCACTCGCGTTCAGTTGGGCGCCAACGAACCGAGCATTGAATCCAGCGTGACCTGTAACGCCAAGCGCAATGCGAGCAACCTGAGACTGTGTCAACCCAGTGGACTCGGAAACGCTTCGGGAGATCTGATCCAGCCGATCGATGGTTTGCCCCAACTGCTCGAAGCTGCTGGATGTCGACCCCGTGCTGCTCCGCGATGACTTCAGCTTTGCCAAGCCCTTGGTGAATGCCTCG
>JAHCKV010000172.1 GCA_026125595.1 Burkholderiales bacterium
ATCGTGAACATGATGAAGAACGAGTACAGCCCGGTCTTCTCGACCACCACGCCGTGCTCGGCCAGGAACTTGGTGACGATCGAGGCCGGGATGCCCGTCTTGGCGAACTTGCCCGACACGTCCAGCCCCGGCGTGATGATGGTGCTCTTGATGGGGTCGAGCATGTTGAAGCCGGCGGCGAGCTTGCCGAAGCCGTGCCACTTCTCGTCGGCCTTGAGGATCCAGTCGGCCTGGGCGCCGATGCCCTCGCCGGCCAGCTTGTCCGGGCCCCAGACGGTGAACCACCAGTCGCGCCCGAACTCCTTCTCGACCTTGCGCATCGCGCGGCGGAAGTCGAGCGCCTCCTTCAGGCTCTCCTCCACCAGCGCGGTGCCGCCGGGCGGCTCCATCATCGCCGCGGCCACGTCGCAGCTCGCGATGATCGAGTACTGCGGCGAGGTCGAGGTGTGCATCAGGTAGGCCTCGTTGAACACGTGGCGGTCGAGCTTGCGGGTCTGCGACTCCTGCACCAGGATCTGCGAGGCCTGCGACAGCCCCGCCAGCAGCTTGTGCGTCGACTGCGTCGCGAAGATCATCGATTCCTTGCAACGGGGCCGATCGGCCCCGATCGCGTGGTAGTCGCCGTAGAAATCGTGGAACGACGCGTGGGGCAGCCACGCCTCGTCGAACAACAACGTGTCGACGTGACCATCGAGCATCTGCTTGATGGTCTCGACGTTGTAGACGACGCCATCGTAGGTGCTCTGCGTGATCGTCAGGATCCGCGGCTTCTTGTTGGTCCCGCGGACGAACGGATTCGCCTCGATCTTCCGCTGGATGTTCTCGATGCGGAACTCGTCGATCGGAATCGGGCCGATGATGCCGTAGTGGTTGCGCGTCGGCCGCAGAAACACCGGCACTGCGCCGGTCATCGTGATCGCGTGCAGCACCGACTTGTGGCAGTTGCGGTCCACGACGACCACGTCGCCCGGCGCCACCGTCGAATGCCACACGATCTTGTTCGACGTGGACGTGCCGTTGGTCACGAAGAACAGATGATCGGCGTTGAAGATCCGCGCGGCATTGCGTTCCGACGCCGCGACCGGCCCCGTGTGATCCAGCAGCGCGCCGAGTTCGTCGACGGAATTGCAGACATCCGCCCGCAGCAGGTTCTCGCCGAAGAACTGATGGAACATCTGCCCCACCGGGCTCTTCAGGAATGCAACGCCGCCCGAATGCCCCGGGCAATGCCACGAGTACGAACCGTCGGCCGCGTAGTGCACCAGCGCCCGGAAGAACGGCGGCGGCAGCGACTCCAGATAGGCCTTCGCTTCGCGCACGACATAGCGCGCGATGAACTCCGGCGTGTCCTCGAACATGTGGATGAAGCCGTGCAGCTCGCGCAGCACGTCGTTCGGAATGTGGCGCGACGTGCGCGTCTCGCCGTGCAGGAAGATCGGGATGTCCGCGTTGCGGAAGCGGATACCGGTCACGAAGCCGCGCAGGTCCGCGATGGCCTTGTCCGCGGCCTCCGGCGACGTGAACTCCTCGTCGTCGATGGACAGGATGAACACGGAAGCGCGCGACTGCTGCTGCGTGAACGAGGACAGATCGCCGTAGCTGGTGACGCCCAGCACTTCGAGTCCCTCGCCTTCGAGGGCTTTCGCCAGCGCGCGGATGCCGAGGCCCGAAGCGTTCTCGGAACGGAAGTCCTCGTCGATGATGACGACGGGAAAACGGAATTTCATGGTTGCAGTGCTCCCCGCCGCGATGGGTGTGCCCGGAGCGGCAGCTAGATTTTGGGAAGGGTGACGCCGCTCTGTCCCTGATACTTCCCGCCGCGGTCGCGGTAGGAGGTTTCGCAGACGTCGTCGGGATCGGATTCGAAGAACAGCACCTGCGCCACGCCTTCGTTGGCGTAGATCTTCGCCGGCAGCGGCGTGGTGTTCGAGAACTCCAGCGTGACGTAGCCTTCCCATTCCGGTTCGAAGGGCGTCACGTTGACGATGATGCCGCAGCGCGCATAGGTGGACTTGCCGAGGCAGACCGTCAACACGTTGCGCGGAATGCGGAAATACTCCACCGTGCGGGCCAGCGCGAACGAATTCGGCGGAATGATGCACGACGGACCCTTGAAGTCGACGAACGACTTCGGATCGAAGTTCTTCGGATCGACGATGGTCGAGTTGATGTCGGTGAACAGCTTGAATTCGTCCGAACAGCGGATGTCGTAACCGTAGCTCGACGTGCCGTACGACACGATGCGCTGACCGTTCACCTCCTTGACCTGCTGCGGCTCGAAGGGTTCGATCATGCGGTGTTCGGCCGCCATGCGGCGGATCCAACGGTCGGATTTGATGCTCATGTCGGGAGGTCGGTGATCGGTGGTCGGTGATCCGTGCAGGCCCGTGCCGTCGATCGGTGCGGGTCACGGATCACGGAGCACGGCTCACGTGTTCTGGATCACGATCTTCGGAAACACCGCGCTGCGGTCCTTCTGCAGTTCGGCCACCCGCACCGCCACCCGGCGCGCGATGTCGCGGTAGAGCTGCGCCGGCCGGCCGTCGGGGTCGGTCACGACGATCGGCGTGCCGGCATCGGACAACTCGCGGATGCGGCCGTCGAGCGGCAACTGCCCCAGCAACTGCGTCTCGTAGTCGTGCGCCATGTGCTGACCTCCGCCGGCCCCGAAGATGGCTTCCTCGTGACCACAGTTCGAACACACGTGCAGCGACATGTTCTCGACGATGCCCAGCACCGGCACGTTGACCTTCTGGAACATGGTCAGGCCCTTGCGGGCATCGAGCAGCGCGATGTTCTGCGGCGTCGTGACGATGACCGCGCCGGTGACGGGGACTTTCTGCGCCAGCGTCAGCTGGATGTCGCCGGTGCCGGGCGGCATGTCGATGACGAGATAGTCGAGATCGTCCCAGCGCGTGTCGCGCAGCAGTTGCTCCAGCGCACCCGTGGCCATGGGCCCGCGCCATGCGACGGCCTGGTCGGGATCGATCAGCATCCCGATCGACATGGCCTGCACGCCGTGGTTCTGCATCGGCACGATCTTCTGCTTGCCGTTCTCTTCGACCACCGTCGGTTTGCCGGCAAGGCCGAGCAGCGCCGGTTGCGAAGGGCCGTAGATGTCGGCGTCGAGGAGGCCGACCCGCGCACCTTCCTGGGCCAGTGCGATCGCCAGGTTGACGGCCACGGTCGATTTGCCGACCCCGCCCTTGCCGGACGCCACGGCGATCAGATTGCGGACGCCGTCGATCTTCTGGGCGCCCGGGCGCGTCGCGTGGGCGGCGATCTTCATCGTGACGGTCACGTCGACCTGCCCGACGCCGGGAATCTCCCGCAGCGATTCGGCCACCTGCCAGCGAACGGTGTCCAGCACGCTGCGCGCCGGATAGCCCAGCTCGATGGCCACGACGACGGCGTCGCCGTCGACACGAATCTCGCGAACTTCCTTGCCGGTGACGTAGTCGTGGCCGGTCCATGGGTCGATGACCCCCCGGAGCTTCGCCTCGACCGTTTCCCGACTCACTGCCATGACGCCTACCTCGCTGATCCGTCTGCAAATTTCGAGCGGCGGATTGTACACACGTTGCTACAATCCGCGCTCGTTCCCGCCTGACCCATCCCCATGCCCCGCCGCCTGCTCGTCACCTCGGCGCTGCCCTATGCCAACGGCAGCATCCATTTCGGCCACCTCGTGGAATACATCCAGACCGATATCTGGGTGCGGTTCCAGAAAATGCAGGGGCATGAAGTGCACTACGTCTGCGCCGACGACACCCACGGCACGGCGATCATGCTGCGCGCCGAAGCCGAAGGCATCACGCCGCAACAGCTCATCGCGCGCGTCGGCGCCGAGCACAAGCGTGACTTCGACGGCTTCCTGGTCGGCTTCGATCACTACGGCTCCACCGACGACGCCGCGACCCGCGCCATCGCCTACGACATCTACGGCAAGTTGCGCGACCACGCCAAGCTCGTGACCACGCGGAACGTGGAACAGTTCTACGACCCGGTGAAATCGCTGTTCCTGCCCGACCGGTTTATCAAGGGCGAATGCCCGAACTGCCACGCCAAGGATCAATACGGCGACTCCTGCGAGGTCTGCGGCTCGACCTACGCGCCGACCGATCTGATCAACCCGTACTCGACGGTGTCGGGCGCCGCCCCGATCCGCAAGACCTCCGAACACTATTTCTTCGCGCTGTCCGACCCGCGATGCCGCGCGTTCCTCGAAGACTGGACGCAATCCGGCGACCGGCTGCAGCCCGAAGCCCGCAACAAGATCCGCGAATGGTTCGACCACGGCCTGCACGACTGGGACATCTCGCGCGACGCGCCGTACTTCGGTTTCGAGATTCCCGACGCGCCGGGCAAGTATTTCTACGTCTGGCTCGATGCGCCGATCGGCTACCTCGGCAGTTTCCGCAACCTGTGTGACGGCAAGGGCATCGATTTCGCCGCGTTCACCGACGCTGCCCGCGCCGGCGCCGAAGGGACCGAGATGGTCCACTTCATCGGCAAGGACATCCTGTACTTCCACGCGCTGTTCTGGCCCGCGATGCTGCAGTTCTCCGGCTATCGTCCGCCGACGCACGTGTTCGCCCACGGCTTCCTGACCGTCAACGGCGAGAAGATGTCGAAGAGCCGCGGCACGTTCATCACCGCGCAGAGCTATCTCGACCTCGGCCTGAACCCCGAATGGCTGCGCTATTACTACGCGGCCAAGCTCGGCAACGGTCTCGACGACATCGACCTGAACCTCGAAGACTTCACGGCGCGCGTCAACAGTGACCTGGTCGGCAAGTACGTCAACATCGCCAGCCGCTGCGCAGGGTTCATCGCGAAGCGTTTCGACGGGAAACTGACGACACCGGTGTTCGGCGAACCGATCGAAACCCAGTTCGGCCATGCGGCCCGCGAAGTCGCCGACCACTATGCCGCGCGCGAGTACGCCAAGGCGCTCCGCAAGGTGATGGCGCTGGCCGACATCGCGAACCAGTACGTCGATGCCAACAAGCCGTGGGAACTCGCCAAGGCAGCGGATCGCGAAGCCGAGCTGCACACCGTCTGCTCCACCGCGCTGGCGCTGTTCCGGGACCTCACGCTGTATCTGAAACCGGTGCTGCCGCGCCTCGCGGCGCACGTCGAACAACTGTTGAACATCGAGCCGCTGCGCTGGTCGGACGCGTGGAAGCATCTGCCGGCCGGACACACCATCCGCCCCTACGAACACCTGATGACCCGCGTCGATCCGAAGCAGATCGCCGCGCTGGTCGATGCGAACCGCGAAAGCCTGAAGCCCGCGGTCGAAGCCCCCAAGACGACGGAGAAGAAAACCGTGACCGAAACCGCTGCAACTGCGACGACCGCCGTCGCACCGATCGAACCGACCATCACCATCGACGATTTCATGAAGATCGACCTGCGCGTCGCGCGGGTCGCCAACGCCGAACAGGTCGAAGGCGCCGAGAAGCTGGTGAGGCTGACGCTGGATCTCGGCGGCGAGCAGCGCCAGGTGTTCGCCGGCATCAAGGCCCACTATGAACCGGCGCAGTTGCAGGGCCGACTGGTGGTGATGGTGGCGAACCTCGCACCACGCAAGATGCGCTTCGGCGAATCGCAAGGCATGATCCTCGCGGCCAGCGGCGACGGCACCGGCGTGTTCCTGCTCGACGCCGACAGCGGCGCGCAGCCCGGCATGCGCGTCAAGTGATGTCCGCCGCCGAGGCCGCCGCTCTCGCATCGGCGCCGAAGATGTCCGGCACCGTCAAGACCACGAAGCACCTGTCGATCCGCGGCAAGGTGCAGGGCGTCGGTTTCCGCGAATCGATGCGCGCGGAAGCCGATCGCCTCGGCGTCACGGGCTGGGTTCGCAACCGTTTCGACGGCAGCGTCGAAGCGGTCGTACAGGGTTCGCCGGAACAGGTCGACGCGATCGTCGCGTGGTGCCACAAGGGCCCGCCGGCCGCCCAGGTGCTGCGCGTCGAAATGAAGGATGAAGGCGGCGAGTACCGAACGTTCCAGCGGCATTCGACGGCCTGAGCCGGAAGGTCGCCTTTCCGCCCGCCCCCTGCCGGCGGGTCGGAATGAAGTTCATCCCTGCCCGTGCTTCGCGTGAACGAGGCGCCGCGGTGGGGAACAATCGCTACGCGAACAGCCGCCGCAACTGATCGAAATACGCCGCCGCGCCCGGCTCGCCCTCCGCCGGCGCCCACGACGCTTTTTCGTCCGGCGTCAGCGGCGCATAGGGTCCGGCCTTCGATTCGAAGAACACCGAATCCGGTTCCAGCGCCAACACCGAGTGGAACACGCCGTGCGGAATGGTCACGCCGAGCACATCGCCGCCGACGGCCATCACGGCCTTGCGTGTCACGCGCCCTGCGTCGTCGAACAACACGATGCCGAAACGGCCGCGCAGCACAACGAAGCTTTCGTCCTTCGTCGGATCGAGATGCCGGTGCGGCATCACGTAGGAGTCCGGTTCCAGCGCGTTGAGCATGCGGTTGCACGGCTCGGCGAGCTGCGTGTGGAAGTTGTGATTCCTGCGCCGCCGTGGGTTCGCCTTGGCCGCGTCGCTGACCTGATCGAGCAGCGTCGCGTCGATGAACTGCGGCTCGGCCATTGCGCCCCCTACGAATAGATGAACTCGACGCCGGCAGGCGTCAACCATTCGTGCAGCGAACGCACGAGCTTCTCGTCCGGCACCACGCGCCAGTCGTCACCGAGCCAGACATCGCAGCGCGCCTGCCCGTTGCGATAGGAGATGCGCACGGGGCATGAACCATGGGCGTTGCGGTACGGCGTCAGCAGTTGGCGCAACCGCTGCGCATTGGCCTCGCCGTTCATCGACAGCCGCAACCCTTTCGAGAACCGTGCACGCGCACCGGCCACGTCATAGACTTTTTCCGCCGCGATGCGCATGCCCAGCGTGCCGTCGTTGTCTTCGCCGCCCCGGCGGAACGCGCGGATCTTCACTTCGAGCACCAGGATCGCGTCTTCCTTGATCAGATCCCGCGCCAGGTCGAACACTTCGTTGTAGACCGTCACCTCCTGACTGCCGGTGCCGTCGGAC
>JAHCKV010000173.1 GCA_026125595.1 Burkholderiales bacterium
GCAGGATGCTCTGGTTCCAGTGCGCCGGATGCGTCAAGGCGTGTTCGAAGAACGCGTGCTGCATCGGGCTCAGCGGCACCGGGCCGACGACCGGGTCCGGGGACGCCATGGCGGCCGGCCCCGTGCCGACGACCGTGGCCAGTGCCGCGATCGTCGGATGCTGGAACAGATCGCGCGGGGACAGCGGCAGCCCCGCTTGCCGGGCCTGCGCGATCGCCTGGATCGCGAGGATCGAATCGCCGCCCAGTTCGAAGAAATGGTCGTGAATGCCGACGGCATCGCGGCCCAGTACATGCCGCCAGATGGCGGTCAGCTGCTGTTCCGTCGGCGTGCGGGGCGCAGCCTCGGTCGCGCTGTGGTCGTCCGACTCCGCGGTGGGTGCCGGCAGGTTGCCGCGATCGAGCTTGCCGTTGGGCAGCAGCGGCAACGCCGCCAGTGGCATGTACTCGGCGGGCAGCATGAAATCGGGCAGGCGCGTCTGCAGATGGGCCCGCAGCCGCTGCGGCAGATCCGCGAGCGGCGTTCCCGCGTCGAGCACGACATACGCCGCGAGGCGGCGATGACCGCGCGCATCGGTCCACGGCATCACGACGGCCTGGGCCACGGCGGGCGCCTGCCGCAACGCGGCCTCGATTTCGCCCAGTTCGATGCGGAAGCCGCGGATCTTCACCTGCTGGTCCATGCGACCGAGGAACTCCAGCACGCCGTCGCCACGACGTCGCACGCGATCGCCGGTGCGATACAGCACCGGATGCGGTGTGTCCGGTCCGGCGAACGGATTGGGCACGAAGCGCTCCGCGGTCAGATCGGGTCGGTCCCAGTAGCCGCGGGTCACGCCTTCGCCGGCCAGAAACAGCTCGCCCGGCATGCCGACGGCGACCGGCTGGAACTGATCATCCAGCACGTGGGCTTCGGTGTTGGCGATCGGTTCGCCGATCGGCACGATGGCGCCGTCCCAGTGGCGCGGCAGCAACGCACCGGTGGAATAGGTCGTGTCTTCCGATGGACCGTACAGGTTCCAGACCCTGGCTACCGATGCATTCACGTACAGGTCGCGCACCAGCGTCGGCGGAACCGGTTCACCCGCCACGTTGACCACCGAAACCCGCGGCGGCAGCGGACCCAGCCGCAGCAGTTCGACGGCCGCCGTCGGCACGGTGTTGATCAGCGTCACGCGATCGGACGCCGGCAGGTGCGGCAACTGCAGCACATCGTCGGCGAGGATCACCGTGCCGCCGTGGTTCAGCGGTACGAAGATCTCGAACACCGACAGATCGAAGCAGATCGACGTGCCCGCGAGCACGCCGGACAGTTCGTCGTCGGAGAACGTGTCGCGCGCCCAGTGGATCAGCGCCGCCGCCTGCCGGTGCTCGATGGTCACGCCTTTCGGGCGACCGGTCGAACCGGACGTGTAAATGACGTACGCGGCGTTTGCCGGTACCGCGGTCGGAGCCAGATCGGCGACGTCCGGCGGCGCGATGAAGGTATCGAGAAACACGGCCGTGGTGGCCGGTTGCCGTTCCGCGATCGTCCGATACCGGGTTTGCGTCAGCAGCGCGCCGACGCGGGCATCCTCCAGGATGAACGCGAGCCGCGCGGCCGGATAGGCCGGGTCGAGGGGCACGTAGGCGCCGCCGGCCTTCAGCACCGCGAGCAGGGCGACGATCAGGTCGGACGTGCGATCGACGCACACGCCGACGCGCTGTTCCGGACCGATGCCCAGCGCCTGCAACCGTTGCGCCACGGCGTTGGCCCGGCCGTTCAACGTGCGATAGCTCAGCGCATGACGGTCGCAGATCAGCGCAGTCGCGTCGGGCGTCGCTCGCGCCTGCGCTTCGAATGCCGTATGCATGCAGGCGTCGCGGTCGTGCTCGCGCCGCGTCGCGTTCCAGCCGCCGAGCAACGCGCGTTGACGCGGGTGGACGATCGGCAGCGTCGTCAGCGCTGCATCGGGTGTCCGGCCGATGGCCTGCGCCAGCGTGCAGAACGCTTCGGCCATGCAGTCGATGGTCCCGATGCGGAACAGGTCGGTTCGAAAGTCGAGGCGGCCCTCGATGCCGTCGTCCGCTTCGGCCAGCGCCAGGCCGAGATCGAGTTTGGTGACGGCCGTGTCCACCGGCACCGGCTGCCAGCGTCGGTCGGGCAGCGGTGCATCGACCCGGGCCGGCTGCCACAGGAACATCACCTGGAACACCGGCGCATGGCTCCAGTTGCGCGGCACCTGCAACGCATCGACGACCTGGTCGAACGGTACGTCCTGATGGGCGAAGGCAGCCAGGGTCGTCGCGCGGACGCGATCCAGCGCCATGGCGAACGTCGTGCAGCCGGCCAGATCGGTGCGCAGCGCCAGCGTGTTGGTGAACAGGCCGATCACATCGTCCAGTTCCGCCTGCGGTCGATGGCCCACCGGCGTGCCGACCACCAGATCCGCCGTTCCGGCGTAGCGTGCCAGCAGCAGCTTGAACACCGTCAGCAGTGTCATGAACAGCGTGGCACCGCGGGCCTTGCCCAGTCGCGCCAGTGCATCGGCTTCCGAGGCCTTCAACCGGAAGCGCACGCTGCTGCCGGCGAATCGCTGCGCCGCCGGCCGAGGGTAGTCGGTCGGCAGATCCAGCAGCACCGGGGCATCGGCCAGCTGCGTTCGCCAGTACTCGAGCTGCGTCGTGGTGTCGAGCGTGCGTTGCCATGCTGCGTAATCGGCGTATTGCAGCGGCAACGCCGGCAGATCGGACAGATCACCGGCCCGCAGACGCTCGTAGATCCGCACCAGGTCGTGCATCAGGATGCCCATTGACCATGCATCGGCGAGAATGTGGTGCAACACGACCAGCACGATGTGTTGCGTCGGCGCCATGTGCAGCACCGTGACGCGCAGCAGCGGCGGATGCGCCAGATCGAAGGGCTGTCGTGCGTGCTCGCGCAGGATCTCGGCGGCGCGCGACTCGCGCCGGTCAGCCGGTGTGGACCCGAGATCCACGGACGCGATGGCGATCGGCATCGCGTCCGCAATCCGCAGCGTCGGTCGTTCATCGTGCACCGGAAAATGGCTGCGCAGTCCTTCGTGCCGGCGGCACAACCGCTGCAGGCTGCGTTCCAGCAACGGCAGCGACAATTCGCCGTCGATCCGGACCGCGGCCGGAACGTTGTAGAACGGGCTGTCGGGTTCCAGTTGCGCCAGCACCCATTGACGTTGCTGCGCGGCGGACAACAACAGCGCATCGCCGCGCGGCACCGGCACGATGGCCGGGCGCGAGAGGGACGCTCGATCGACCTGTGTGGCGAAGGCACCGAGCGTCGGATGCTCGAACACCGTGCGCAGGGGTATGTCGACACCGAAACCGGCGCGCAGCCGCGCGATCATCCGGGCGGCCAGCAGCGAATGTCCGCCCAGCGCGAAAAAATCGTCGCCGGTGTCGCGGACCTTCTGTGGCAACAGTCCGCTCCACAGTTCGGCGAGCCGGATTTCGGTCGGCGTGGAAGGCGGCGCGCCGGCCGGGATCGCGTCGTTCGACGGGCGCCGTCCCGGCATCGGCAACGCGCGCCGGTCGATCTTGCCGTTCGGCGTCAGCGGGAACCGGTCGAGCGGCATGAATGCGGCCGGCAACATGTAGGCCGGCAGACGGCGGGACAGGTGGTCGCGCAGCGCCGCCGGTTCGACATGCGCATCGCCCGCGCGCGTGTAGTACGCCACCAGCAGCGGATCCGGCGGCGTCGGATCCGTGACATCTTCGGCCGTCGCGTGCAGTACCACGACCACGAGTGCCCGATCGACGTCGGGATGCGTGGCGAGTGCGGCTTCGATGTCGCCGGGCTCGATGCGAAATCCGCGCAGCTTGATCTGATGATCGATGCGGCCGAGGAAATCGAACAATCCGTCGGTGCGCCGACGCACGCGATCGCCGGTGCGGTACAGCCGCACGGTGCCGCCGTCACCATCGACGACGTCCACGAATTTCGCGGCAGTCAGATCGGGCCGGTCCCGGTAACCGGCGCTCAATCCTGCGCCGCCGATGCACAGTTCGCCGGCGATGCCGACGGGAACGGGCTGCAGCCGGTCGTCGAGCACGCACAGTGTGGTGTTGGCGATGGCGGCTCCGATCGGTACCCCGTTACCGGTGCCGGCCAGATGATCGGCGGTGACTTCCAGCGCCGCCGACCAGATCGTCGTTTCGGTCGGGCCGTACAGGTTCCACAGCCCGGCGCCACGATCCAGCAGCCGTCGTGCGAGGCTGCGGTCCAGTGCTTCGCCGCCGCACAGCATTCGCAGCGACGCGCGGCCGCGCCAGCCGGCGTCGAGCAGCAGCTGCCATGTCGCCGGCGTCGCCTGCAGATGGGTGATTCCGTGGCGATCCAGCGCTGCCGCCAGCCGGGCGCCGTCGCTCGCGGTGTCGACATCCGCGATGACGACGCGCGCCCCGACGCACAGCGGCAGCAGCAGTTCCAGGGTCGCGATGTCGAACGCGATGGTCGTGACGGCCAGCAGCGCGTCGCCCGCCGTCATGCCGGGTGCATGGGCCATCGCCGCCAGCAGATTGGCGAGACTGCGGTGGCTGATCGGCACGCCCTTCGGCCGTCCCGTCGTGCCGCTCGTGAACATCACGTAGGCCGGTGTCTCCGGCGGCACCGGGGCGTCGATGTCTTCGCCCGGCGGTGCCGGGGCGGTCGGTTCGCGCAACAGATCGACGGTCGCGCAGGGGAGTGACGCATCGAGATCGTTGCCACGGACCAGGGCCAGTGCGGCGCCGGCGTCCTGCAGCATCGCGCACAGCCGCGACGCCGGTTGGCGGGGATCCAGTGGCACGTAGGCCGCACCGAGCCGCAGGCATGCCAGCAGTCCGACGACGAGATCCACCGATCGCGGCACGCACAGGCCGATCCGATCGCCGTGTCCGATGCCTCGCTGCCGCAAGTGCGCCGCGAGCCGGTGCACGCGCGCGTCGAGTTGTCGATAGTCGACGGACTCGTCACCGGATACGACGGCCACGGCATCGGGCCGTCGCCGGACCTGCTCGGCGATCAATGCCAGGGCGCCACCTTCCGGAATCGGCGTCGCGTTGCCGTTCCACGGCGCCGCCTGCCGCTGTTCTGCCGGCGACAGCAGCGGCAGCGCGCCGACCGGGCAATGGGGATCCGCCGCGACGCCGTGCAGCAATGCTCCGAAGTGCGTGATCATCCGTTCGATGGTGGCGGGCTCGAACAGGTCGGTACTGAACTCGAACGTGCCGGACAGTCCGTCGGCGTGCTCGACCATGTCGAGACCGAGATCGAAGCGCGTCGTCGGAAGGTCCGCCGCCACCGCCGACAGCCGCAGGCCGGGCAGATCGATGGCCGTTTCCGGTGTGTTGTGCAGCACGAACATCACCTGGAACAGCGCGTGGCGGTCGAGACGGCGTTCCACCCGCAGCGCGTCCACGACCTGCTCGAACGGCACATCCTGATGGGCGAATGCCTCCAGCGTCGTCGTTCGCACCTGCTGTTGCAGCACATCGAACGGCAGATCCGGCGTGACGCGGGCGCGCAGCACCAGGTTGTTCACGAACAATCCGATCAGGTCGCGTGTTTCGCGCCGCTCCCGATTGGACACCGTCGAACCGACCTGGATGTCGTCGTGGCCGGTGTAACGGTGCAGCAGCGCGTGGAATGCGGCGAGCAACGTCGCGAACAGGCTCGCGTTGCCGTCGCGGGCGATCGTGCGCAGCCGCTGCGTCAATGCCGCAGACAGCGTGAAGCGGCGATGGGCACCGGTGAAGCGCTGGACCGGCGGGCGCGGATGGTCCCAGGGTAGAGGCAGCGTCGGCGGCGGCGCGGCGAGTTGCCGCATCCAGTAGTCGAGCTGGGCCTGCAGGCGTGGCGACTGCTGCTGTTGCCACGCGGCGTAGTCGACGTACTGGATCGGCAACGGCGGCAATGGGGCGGAGTCGCCGGCATACAGGACGGCGATCTCCCGGAACAGCACGCGCAGCGACCAGTAGTCGGCGACGATGTGATGCACGGCCAGCAACAGCACGTGATCGTCCGGCCCACAGCGCAGCAGGCGGCAGCGCAGCAACGGCCCGCGGGCGAGATCGAACGGCTCGGCGACGAGTCGTCGCAGCGCCTGCTCGATCGCGGCCGCGCGTTGCGCGGGGGCGGCGTCCAGCGCTTCGGGATGCAGCGGCAGCGTGACGGAAGCGGTGATCGACTGGGCCGGTTCCCCGTCCGCTTCGTGGAACGTCGCGCGCAGGATCTCGTGCCGCGCGACGACGGCGTTCAGGCTGCGTTCGAGTCGTTCGACCTGCAGCCGGCCTTCGATACGCAATGCGGCCGGGATGTTGTAGGCGATCTGACCGGGCTGCAGCCGATCGATGAACCACAGCCGCCGCTGCGCGAAACTCAGCGCGAACCGCTGTGCCGTCGGCACCGGCCGGGCGCCGAGCAGTTCCGCCAGCAGCCGGCGCTTTTCGGCGGCGGACAGCGGGGCTGTGTCGGCGGTGGGCCGATTCATCATCCGGCGGTCCCGTCGCCGCGCCCGGCGAGCAGCCGTTGCAGCATCGCGTCGACGCTGGCGTCGGACAGATCCGCGAGCGCATCCGTGGTCGTGTCGAGCGCGCCCGGTTCGCGGACGATGCGCTGGATCGTCGTGACCGGAACGGTTGCGATCGTCGTCGCCTGCAACTGCGTGATCAGCGTGGCCTGGGCGCCGGGCGTCAGCGCACCGAACAACTGGCCGAGGGACAACTCGACGCCGAAGGTCTCCTGCAGCCGCGCCATCAACTGCATCGCCACCAGCGAACTGCCGCCCAGTGCGAAGAAATCGTCGTCCAGGCCGATCGCGTCGACGCCGAGCGCGCTGCGCCACAGTTCCGCGATGGTCTGCTCGATCGCCGTCACGGGCGGACGATGGTCGGCGCGCACGGCGTCCGGTGCGGGCAGCGCGCGCCGGTCGAGCTTGCCGTTCGGCGTCAGCGGTAGCGCGGGCAACATTACGAAGCGGCCCGGCACCATGTACGCGGGCAGCCGCGCCCGCAGATAGCGCTGCAGGTTGTCGGTGATGGCGGCGGCGGACGGCGGCGGCGAAGC
>JAHCKV010000174.1 GCA_026125595.1 Burkholderiales bacterium
AACGGAACACGTCCGCGACCGCCGGCATCTCGTCCTGCGTCATGCGCACCAGGGGCTTGCCGGCATTCTGCGAATCCAGCTGCGCGAAGGTGGCAGCTTCTTCCTCGATGCGCGACGCCAGTTTCAACAGCAGGTTGGAGCGCTCAGCCGGCGTCGTGAGACCCCAGGTCGCGAACGCCTTCGTCGCCGCCTGCACGGCCGCTTCGATCTGGCCCGGACTCGCTTCCGGGATCGTCACCAGCACTGCGCCGGTTGCCGGGTTCAGCACTGGAATGCCTTCGCCCTCGCCTTTCACGAACTTGCCGCCGATGAGGAGTTCGGTATGCATGTGGGTCGCTCCGTGGTTGGATTACTTCTGGCTGCCGGACACGTCGTGGGTATCCCGCGTGAGATAGAACGCCGCGATGATCGGGATGAACGTCACCGCGATCACGAACACGGCCACCACATTGGTCACCGGGCGATCGCGCGGCCGCAGCAGTTGCGACAGCATCCAGATCGGCAGCGTGCTCTGCTGGCCGGCCGTGAATGTCGTGACGATCACTTCGTCGAACGACAGCGCGAACGCGAGCATCCCGCCGGCCAGCAGCGCGGTCGCGATGTTGGGCAGGATCACGTAGCGCAGTGTCTGCAGACCGTTGGCCCCGAGGTCCATCGAGGCTTCGATCAACGCACCGCTGGTGCGGCGAAATCGCGCCAGCACGTTGTTGTAGACGACGACGATGCAGAACGTCGCGTGGCCGATCACCAGCGTCCAGAACGAGAACGGGATCTCGGTGATCGCGATGGCGGACCGCAGCGCGATACCGGTGATGATGCCGGGCAGCGCGATCGGCAGCACGATCAACAGCGAGATCGCGTCGCGACCGAAGAAGCGAGACTTCCACACCGCGGCCGATGCCAGCGTCCCCAACACCAGTGCGACGGCCGTGGCGGTGGCGGCGACCCGCAGCGACAGACCCAACGCATCGCGGACGTCCTGTCGCTCGAACGCCACCGCGAACCATTTGGTCGTGAATCCCGGAATCGGGAACGTGAAGCTGCGCGCCTCGGAGCTGAACGCGTACAGCACGATGATCAACAGCGGGATGTGCAGAAACAGCATGCCGCCCAGCGCCGCGGTCTTCAACGCGATGCCGGCGCGCGGACCTCGGCGCGCGTCAGAGCGCATCGAACGCTCCGAGCCGTTTCGCTAGCGCCAGATAGATGCCCATCAGCACCACCGGCACCACGGTGAATGCCGCAGCCAATGGAATGTTGCCCGCGATGCCCTGCTGCGCGAATACGGCCTGCCCCAGGAACGGTGTCGACTGACCGATGATGCCGGGGATGATGTAGTCGCCCAGCGTCAGCGAGAACGTGAAGATCGAACCGGCGACGACGCCGGGAATCGCCAACGGCAGGATCACCTGGCGGAACGTCTGCCGCGGTCGTGCACCGAGATCGCCGGAGGCTTCGATCACCGAGTTCGGCACCCGCTCCAGCGCGGCGACGACCGGCAGGATCATGAACGGTAGCCAGATGTAGACGAACACCACGAACGTGCCGGTGTAAGACGTCGACAGCGACGGCCCGCCGATGACGGGCAGCGACAGCCACGCGTCCAGTGCCCAGCCGAGGTGCAACTGGTTCGCGAACCAGCTGATGATGCCTTCCTTCGCGAGGATCAGCTTCCACGAATACACGCGGACCAGATAGCTCGACCACAGCGGGAGCATGACGCCCAGATACATCGCCGCCTTCAACCGCATGCCGGCGAACCGCACCATGTAGTAGGCGATCGGAAACGCGATCACCGCGCACGCCAGCGTGACCGCCGCCGCCATGACGACGGTGCGCAGGATGATGTCCCAGTTGGCCGGATTGGTCAGGAAGTCCCGGTACGTGGCCAGCGTGAACTCCTTGACCACCATCCCCGAGAACTCGTCGACGGCGAAGAAGCTCTGCGCGAGCAGCGCGAACAGCGATCCGAGGTAAATGACACCCAGCCACAGCAGGGGCGGCGCGAGCAGCAGGAACAACAGCAGGCGGGGACGCAGATAGAGCCCGGACGACAATCGCTGCAGGAAGCCGCTCTCCCGGGGCAGCATCGCGGCGGAGCTGGTCATGCCGATGATCCGCCTCTCAGGCCGCGACGGACTGGATGTGCTTGCGGTCCACCACCAGCCGGACCGGTGTGCCCGGCTGCCGGTCCGGCATCGCGGTACCGCCTTCGAGATTGGTTTCGACCACGACGATTTCGCCACCGTCGACTGCAACCAGCACGCGCGACGTCGAACCGAGATAGGTGATGCCACCGATGCGGCCTTCGACCGCGGCGAGCCCGGGTGACAGCGGTGCCGTCAGCGGTTCGATACGGATCCGCTCGGGCCGGATCGCATAGGTGCCCGCCGTGCCCCCGAAGCGCAGTGCCAGCTCGCGCTCGATCAGGTTGGTCTGCCCGACGAAGCCGGCCACGAACACGCTCTTCGGATGGTCGTAGACCTCGGCCGGCGAGCCGATCTGCTCGATCCGGCCGTGGTTGAACACCGCGAGACGATCGCTCATCGCCAACGCTTCGCCCTGATCGTGCGTGACGTAGACGAACGTGATGCCGATCTGGCGCTGGATGGACTTCAGCTCGGCCTGCATGCTCTCGCGCAATTTCAGATCGAGCGCACCGAGCGGTTCGTCCAGCAGCAGCACACGCGGGTGATTGATCAGTGCCCGCGCCAGTGCGACCCGCTGCCGCTGCCCACCCGACAACTGGCTGGGCTTGCGCGCATACAGGCCGGACAGCTTCACCAGATCGAGCATCTCCTCGGCCCGCTTCTTCCGCTCGGGCTTCGGGACCTTGCGGATCATCAATCCGTACTCGACGTTCTCGCCCACGCTCATGTGAGGAAACAGCGCGTAGTCCTGGAACACCGTGTTGACGTCCCGCTCGTACGGTGGAACGCCTTCGACGTTGATGCCGTGCACCTGGACATGACCGCTGGAGGGCTGCTCGAACCCGGCGATCAACCGCAGGCAGGTGGTCTTGCCCGAACCCGAAGGCCCGAGCATCGAAAAGAATTCGCCGTCGGCCACGTCGAAACTGACGCGGTCGACGGCGCGGACATCACCGAACAACCGGCTGACGTCCTCGAACCGTACCGCCGGTACACCGTTGGCGACCATGGCGCGAACCCGGCGGGACGCCAGAGCGTCAGCGACCGCCGAGGATCGCGATGTAGTCGGACACCCAGCGATAGTACGGAACACAACCCTTCGGGTCGGCGCACTTCGCCGTCGGCGTCCGCCAGAAGCTGATCCGTTCGAACTCGTCGTAGCCGTTGGTCTTGCAACCGTCATCGCCGAGCAGCGCGTTGCCCTTGCAGGCCGCGGGCACCGCCGGCACCGAGCCGAACCATGCGGCGAGATCGCCCTGCGTCTTCGGGCTGATGGAATGTTCCATCCACAGATAGGCGCAATTCGGATGCTTGGCATTCACGTGCATCATCGTCGTGTCGGCCCAGCCGGTGGCACCCTCTTCCGGTACGACGCTGGCGATCGGTTGCTTGTCGCCCCGCAACAGGTTCACCTGGAACCCCCACGAAGATGAAGCCACGACCCCTTCGTTCTTGAAGTCGTCGATCTGCACCATCGCATCGTGCCAGTAGCGCGAGACGAGCTTGCGCTGGCCCCGGAGCAGTTCCAGTGCCGCCTTGTACTGGTCTTCGTTCAACTGGTAGGGATCCTTGATGCCGAGGGACGGATTGGCCTTCTTCAGGTACAGCGCCGCGTCGGCGATGTAGATCGGGCCGTCGAATGCCTGCACCCGACCCTTGTTGGACTTGCCGTCGGGCAGCGTCGTTTCCTTGAAGACGATCTCCCAGCTCTTCGGCGGCGTCTTGAACACGTTGGTGTTGTAGGCGAGCACGTTGTATCCCCACTGGTACGGCACGCCGTAGTGCTTGCCGTTCACCGTGTGCCAAATGGCGTTCTGCAGCCGCGGATCCACGGTCGAGTAGCTCGGGATCAGCTTGATGTTCACTTCCTGCACGCGCTTGCCGGCGATCAGTCGCAGGCTCGCATCGCCCGACGCGGTGACGAGATCGAAGCCGCCTTCGTTCATCAGCGCCACCATTTCGTCGGAGGTACCGGCGGTCTTGACGTTGACCTTGCAGCCGGTCTTCTTCTCGAAGCTCGTCACCCAGTCGAAACCCTTATCGGTCTCGCCGCGTTCGATGTAACCCGGCCACGCGACGATATCGACACTGCCTTCACCCTTGCCCACTTTCTGCAGCGGTGCAGCCTGGGCACCACCCAGGACGACACCGAAAGCACCGGCCAGGGCAACGGCCGTCACGCGGGCCGCGAACCGCCGCGGCATCAGAGTCTTGCGAGTCGACATGGTGATTCTCCTTGTTGCGGTTGGATTGCAGTCGGTGCGCACGGAACGCCGGGATCACCGGTACGCGGTGCCACGGAGCACCGCGACGGATCGGGCACGGAGCGGTTTTTACCTGCCCGCCGCGCCCTGGAAAAGCGAAGCGCTAGATCGGTGCGGGGTCGGGCCGCGATGGTGCAGCACGGGCAGTCGATTGCGCGGCCG
Source organism: Burkholderiales bacterium (assembly GCA_026125595.1). Lineage (GTDB taxonomy): Bacteria > Pseudomonadota > Gammaproteobacteria > Burkholderiales. Next base: position 4,577 of record JAHCKV010000174.1, read on the forward strand.
GGGCGGACGCCTTCAGCTTGAACACGGGCCGTTCGGCCTTGTCCTGATAGAACGGCATCATCTGCGGCACGAGTTCGCCCAGCGCCTCCATCCGCTTCTCAGGTGCCGGGTGCGTACTGAGGAAATCGCTCTTGCCTTCGGAGCCCGAGACCTTCGCCATCTTCTGCCACAGTGTCACGGCGGCCTTCGGGTTGTAACCGGCCTTGGCAGCCAGTTCGATGCCGATGCGATCGGCTTCCGACTCCGCTTCGCGACTGTTCGGCAACTGGATCGCGACCTTGGCCGCCCCGGCCGCCGCCTGCTGCGCCATCGCGGCATAGCGGGCATCGGTGAAGATCGCCACCGCATTCACGCCGAGTTGCGTCACGACGGCGCGCGACATCTGTTCGGTCTGATGCTTGGCCAGTGCGTGAGCAATCTCGTGGCCCATCACCTGGGCGATCTCGTCGTCGGTAGCCTGGAGCTGGTTGATCAGGCCGGTGTAGATGGCCATCTTGCCACCGGCCATGCACCACGCGTTGACGACCTTCGGATCATCGATGACCTTGACGCTCCAGGCCCAGTCCTTCGTCTCGGGCCGATAGGCGATCGCCGGAGGAATCAGCCGTTCGGTGATCTGGACGACGCGCGCCGTCACCGCCGGATTATTGTCGAGTTTGCCGGCCTGCTGGAACGGCGTCAGCATCTCGGTATAGGCCTTGGCGGACGACTCGATGGCCGTCTCCTCGGGCAGGATCATCAACTGCTTGCGCCCGGTGACGGGATTGGTCTCGCAGCCGCCCAGCAGCGCTGCGGCGACCACGATGGAAATCAGGACCTTCTTCATGGGGGAGGACCGGTGTCGCGAGACACCGCCGGATCTAGGTGTGGAGGCGGCTGTGCCGCGGGACCTTCACCATCAGGTACTCCATCTGGTCGTGCAGGATCTTGCGGTTCTGCAGGATCAGATGTTCGTACTTGTTGGGAACGTAGGGGGTGTAGAGCAGCGGCATGTCGGCGGATTCGGGGGTGCGACCGCCCTTGCGGATGTTGCAGACACGACATGCGGTGACGACGTTCATCCAGCGGTCCTTGCCGCCGTGGTACACCGGAATCACGTGGTCGCGCGACAGGTCGCGTTCGCGGTACTGATGACCGCAGTACGCGCACATGTGGCGATCGCGCGCGAACAGCGCCGTGTTGGTGAGGTGAGGTTCGGCGTGATGTTCGCGGACCAGTTCCGCAGCGCCCTTGATCGCGATGATGCTGTGCGTGGACAACGACGAACGTTCGCCGGTGAGCCGTGAGACACCACCGTGGTAGGTGGCCACGACCTCCCCCAGCGACCACGCGACCATGCGACGTGCGTGGTACGTGATGGCCTCTTCGACCATGAGCCAGCGGTTCGGCAGACCGGCCATATCGAGCGCGAGAATCATGGGCACGACCAGACACTCCCGTGAACGGCGGCGTGCGTCGCGGAACCCGTCATCGCAGCACGCCCGCATCGGATACCGAGTGTATACGGACAGTCATCGGGCAAGCAAACCCGCACTGAGGACCGCTTCGACCGGCGCCGCGCAGCCCGTCGGGGCCCTTCGTCAGTCCCCGACGGCCAATCCGGTCGGGTCGATCAGGCGGAGACGATCGCGGGCGTGATCTTCTGGATCGTGATGGCGCCCACCGGGCAGGCAGCCTCGCACTGGCCGCAGCGGATGCAACGGTCCTGATCGATCCACAACCGGTTGTAATAGAGGGACGACGTGCGTCCGGCCCGCACCGGTTCGTACCCGGTGACGCGGCCGTCGTCGTCACGGATCAATCCGGCGATCTCGACGATGCAGTCGGCCACGGGCTTCACGTTGATGCACTCGTCGCACAGCACGCACCGGCTGTCGATGATTTCGAACTTGTAGTGGCACAGATAACACCGCGACGCCGCTTCACGGGCCGTGGCGTCGTCGTAGCCGGTTTCCACTTCGGCTTCGCCGATCCGTTCGGCCGGCGGCAGCACCGGCATCGGATGGATCGGAATCACGTTGTGAGCCTGGGTGCGGCCGGTGCCGGGCGCGCCGCGCTTCGTGAACGCGACGGGACCGATCGCCACCGCCGAGCGCCGACGCTCCCGCCCCATCAGAAACCGGTCGACGGCGGCGGCGCAGGTCTTGGCGTGGCCGATGGCCTGGATGAGCGTCGTCGCGCCCAACGCGTAGTCGCCCGCGACGAACAACCGACCGATGCCGGTCTCGTGTCGAGCGCCTGATTGCAGCCAGCCGTCGCGCCCGACCAGCTTCGGGGCCAGCGCGGGATCGATCCATCCGGTGTCCGGAAACTGACCCGTGGCGAGGATCACCTGGTCCGCCGGCACATCGAACGTGCTGTCCGGCACCGCTTCGAAGCCGCGGCGGCCGTCGGCGCCCACCGGACCCGGCCGGGT
>JAHCKV010000175.1 GCA_026125595.1 Burkholderiales bacterium
TCCAGCGGTCGCGAAAAGAAAGCCGGTTCCACGTCGACGATCACCGCCTTCGCCGTCAGGCCGACGAAGGGGTTCAGCAGTTTCTCCGCGAGCCCGTGCCCGAACACGAATACGTCGAACGCTCCGGGCAAGCGCTGACGTTCGTGCCAGAAAAGATCCTTCCACCGGAACCGACGCACGTGATCCGCCAGCACGGCATCGCTCGTCGCGAGAATCACGCCGTCTTCGTCGAACGCCGTCAGCGCATCCCGCACGCGTGACCGCTGTGATGCGCCGTGCTCTGCCAGGTCGGCGACATGCCGGGCATTGAGCGCCGCTTTCGCGTGCGGGAACAGCGCCCACGCCAAGCCATTGAACAGGTCGTGCCACCCCGGTCGCACCGCCAGTCGGCCAGCCTCCAGGATCCGCCGCTCGTATCCTGCGGCCCCGCTTTCCTGCACTGCGATGTCGATCTGCACAGGCCGTCCCGCCGCATTGCGCACACCGCGCGCGGCCAGCAGCGCCGTCAGCGCAGCCGGCGTCGGCCAGTCGATCCACGTGTCGACGGGCAGCAACCGATGGATCGCAAATGCCGGATGCCGATCGACAAAGCCGGCGGCCCAGGCGGGCGATGGAACAGGGGACGGTTTCACAGGCGCCGGATGGTAGTCCGATTCGGCGCATGCCCATTACACTCCGGCCCCATGGAACAGATCGATTGCGTCGTCATCGGCGCCGGTGTCGTCGGCCTCGCCGTCGCGCGGGCCCTCGCCCTGGCCGGCCGTGAAGTGGTGGTCCTCGAAGCCGAATCCGGGATCGGCGAACACACCAGCTCCCGCAACTCCGAGGTCATTCACGCCGGCCTCTACTACCCGAAAGGTTCGTTGAAAGGACAGCTCTGCGTGCAGGGCAAGGACCTGCTCTACGCCTATTGCGCCGACCACGGCGTGCCGCACGCGCGCTGCGGCAAGATTCTCGTGGCGGCCTCCGACGAAGAGATTCCGGCCGTGCTCGGCTACATCGATGCCGCCGCCGCCAACGGCGTCACCGACCTGCGGCGCATGGATCTGGCGGAAGTCCACGAATGGGAACCCGCCGTGCGCGCCGTGGCTGCCGTGCATTCACCGTCTTCCGGCATCGTCGACAGTCACGCATTGATGCTCGCGTTCCAGGGTGATCTGGAAAATGCCGGTGGCGTGCTCGTCGTGCGCAGCCCCGTGACCGGTGGCCGCGTCACCGATGCCGGCATCGAGTTGGCCGTCGGTGGCGACGCACCGATGCAGGTGCGCTGCCGTACCGTGATCAACAGCGGCGGACTGTTCGCGCCGCAAGTCGCGCGCTCCATCGACGGCGTTCCCGCGCACGCCGTCCCACCCCAGTTCTACGCCAAGGCCCACTATTTCACGTTGTCCGGCAAGGTGCCGTTCAAGCGCCTCGTCTATCCGATGGGTCACGGATCGTGGCTCGGCGTGCACGTGACCATCGACCTCGGCGGTCAGGCCCGCTTCGGCCCCGACATCGAATGGGTCGACCGTGTCGACTACAGCTTCGATCTGTCGCGCGAGGCGCTGTTCTACCAGGCCATCCGGCAGTACTACCCCGATCTGAAGGATGGCGCGCTGCAGCCCGGCTACACCGGCATCCGTCCGAAGATCAGCGGCAAGGGCGAGAAACCCGCCGACTTCCGCATCGATGGTCCCGAATTGCACGGTGTCCCCGGACTGGTGAATCTGTTCGGCATCGAATCCCCGGGGCTGACGGCCAGCATGGCGATCGGCGAGACAGTGCTGGCGCGGTTGAACTAGCGCGCCGCATCGCGGCCGACGAGCGAAGTTGGTGAAGGCACGCCGGACGTCCGGCGATAGCGCCCGTCGCCCGGCGGCATTGAAATCGGAAACGACGGGGCCGGCACCGAACCGTCGTTCGATACCGGCCCCGTCGGCGCGAAGAACAGCGATCTACTTCAGCTTTCTGTAGCTCTGATTCTCATGCTTGATGATGCTGACGATGGCGAAGACGCTCACCGCCACGGCCAGCAAGAACAAAAACATCACGACACCGGGCTTGTCGGCGAAGGTGAAGAACGCTTCTGCACCCTCCCACTTGGTGATCGGTGAACTGTGCATTCGAGTCTCCTTGCGATTTCTTCGAACAGTCCGCGCCGTCGGCTCGTGCGTCAGCCGGCGGCACGGGATTCAGTCCTTCTGCCCCCATCAAGTTCGTGCAGTCGCGCCACTGCCCATCGGCGGGGTGCCCGCTACGGGCGGGGTCTTGTGCACCGACGGCGGTACGTGGCTTTCCGGGTAGGCCTTGATCGGGATCTCGCAGATATCGAGCCCCGCCAGTTCGGCGGCATGCGGGACTCGCAGCAGCCGGACGCTCTTGAGCACGTAGGACGAGATGAATCCGGGGAAGAATCCGAGCGCCGCGAACACCAGCATGCTCATGAACTGCCCGCCGAAGCTCGTGGCGGGGCCTTCGACGTTCGGATAGCCGGCGGCGAAGATGCCCATCGACAACACGCCCCAGACCCCCCCGAAACCGTGCACCGAAACCGCACCGACCGGATCGTCGATCTTCAGCTTGACCAGCACGTCGTGGATGCGCGGGATGATCAGCCCACCGACGAAGCTGATGACAAATGCGAAGGCCGGGTAGTACACGTCGAGCCCTGAAGCAGCGGAGATCACGCCCACCAGCGCACCGGACATCATCCAGAACGGATCCCGCGTCGCGATATAGGTACCGATCATGCCGCCTGCCACTCCCATCAGCGCGTTGAACGCGAACGCCGAGAGATTGACCGGTGTGTTGTAGATCGTGGTCCAGCCGTCGGGCGTGTAGATGATGCAACCGCCGAGAAAGCCGAAGAAGCCCATCACGATGAGCATCAGCCCGATCAACGACATCGGCATGTTGTGACCCGACAGATCGTTCGCCGTGCCATCGGGGTTGAACCGTCCGATACGCGGTCCGAGATTGATCAGCACGCCCAACGTGAAGAACCCCGAGATCATATGCACGCAGCCGGCCGCGCCGATGTCGTGCAGACCCCATTTCGTCGTGAGCCAGCCAGCCGGATTCCAACCCCAGGATGCCCCGAGAATCCACACGAATGAACCGAGGAAGATCGCGAGAATCACGAACGCCGAGATCCGCATCCGTTCGATCACCGAACCCGACATGATCGACGCCGTGGTGGCGGCGAACAGCGCGAATGCCGCCCAGAACACGCCGGACGCCGAATCGGTGAGATTGGGTCCCATGTTCAGCGACCAGGCCAGTCCCGCTTCGGAGCCTTCGGCGATGGAGAACCCGCCCGGAAACGCCAGATAGATCCACCAGCCGATGAAGTAGAACGTCGGAACCATGAACGCGAACGCGAGTGCGTTCTTGATGCCGGACGCCAACGCGTTCTTCGCGCGCGAAGCCCCCATCTCATAGGCCAGGAAGCCGGCATGGATCGCGATCATCAGTGCCGTACACCACCAATAGAACGCTTCCATGTTCATCTTGTTGGCCGCCTCGAGACCCGCCTGAAGCAGCTCCACCTTGGCGGAAAGTTCGGTTACGTCCATGAACGGCGCACTCCTGTTCGTTGTCGGTCTCGCACGCTGTCGATCGTGCACTGCGCCTTGATCGGACCCAGGGCGTCATCGATTCTCTGCAGAACGCATGCCAGCAGAATTCGATGTGACGTCGACCGGACTCGCAGGAGAGAGGGTCCCGGCATGGCCGGAACTCCGCGCCAATGTTGGGACAGCGCACTGCGTTCCGCACCAAACTCGTGCGACCCATCAAACGCGGTCGTCGCCCGCCACCGACTATCGACGCGCTGGAGACGTCGGTCTAGGAATCGGCAACATCGGGAGCGCGAACACGTCGGGGGGCCGGCGCTACGGCGTGCGGCGTGCCACCAGCACCGACAGAATGGCCCGTACGATTCCGGTATAGCCGGTGCATCGGCACAGGTTGCCCGCCAGTTCGTGCCGCACCCGTGCTTCGTCGGCATCCGGCAGTCTGAGCACGATGTCGCGCGCCGTCACGAGCATGCCCGGCGTGCAATAGCCGCACTGCAGCGCATGCTCGGCGTTGAAGGCTTCCCGCAGCTGACCCATGACGGGGTCGTCCCGCAATCCTTCTATCGTACGAACGTCCGCCCCTTCGCACGTCACCGCGAACGTCAGGCACGATCGTGCCGGCGCGCCATCGATCTCCACGGTACAGGCGCCGCAGACACCATGCTCGCAACCGATGTTGGTGCCGGTCAGTCCCTGGTCGCCGCGAACGAAGTCGGCCAGATGGGTCCGCGGCTCAACCGATCGGCACACCGATTCTCCGTTCAGCGTGAATTTCAGCGTCTTCATCGCAGGGCGTCCATCGCGCGCCGCAGCGACACGGCTCGCACCTGATGTTTATAGGTGCCGCACCGGAACCCTGCGCCGGCCACCGCTGCGGTGATGATGCCGTCACGCGCATCGGGCGGCGCCGACAGCAGCTCGGCACCGTCCGCCACATGCGGCGACCCGGATTCGGTGACGCCCACCAGCAGGCGACGGACATCGCGCTCCGGATCGTCCACGATGCCGCAGATCGCCTCGGCGAACTCGCCGGGCTTGCGGTTGAACTTGAACCAGCCCACCCGTGCCGATCCGGACAGCTTCGGGATCCGCACGGCAACGATCATCTCGTCGGCGGCCAGCACGGTCGACAGCGGCCCGGCCACGAGATCGACCGCTGCGATCGTGCGTTCTGCAGCTGTCGACCGCACGATCAGCGTCGCGTCGAGCAGCGCCATCAGATTGACCCAGTCGGCGGCCGGATCGGCATGGGCGAGGCTGCCACCGATGGTGCCGCGGTTACGCACGGCCCGATACGCGATGCCGCGGGCCACATACCGCAGCAGGCCGCCGGCCGGATCCGGTGCGTTGCCGTCCTCGATGCGTGCATGGGTCACGGCGGCACCCAGCACGACGGCGTTGTCGGATGCGGAAATCTCGCGCATTTCGTCGAGCATGCGCACGTCGATCAGCAACGCGGGGCGCGCCAGTCGCAGATTCAGCAGTGGTCCCAGCGACTGGCCTCCGGCGATCAGCTTTGCATCGTCCCCGCCTTCGGCCAGCAACCGCAGTGCGCCATCGACATCGACCGGGCGTTCATAGTCGAACGCAGGCGCCTTCACGGGGCCACTCGCGCTGTGGCCAACGCCGCGAGCAATCGACGCGGCGTGATGGGGCATTCGGTGATCTCGACACCGAGGTCGTGCAATGCGTCGTTCACGGCGTTGGCGATCGCGGCCGGCGGCGCGATCGCACCGCCATCGCCGATCCCTTTCTGTCCGAACGTGGAAATGGGCGACAGCGATTCCATGTGTTCGATACGCGCGGACGGCACTTCGGTCGCGCCCGGCAGCATGTAGTCCGCCAGTGTCGACGCCAACGGTTGCGCGTCTTCACTGAACGGCATTTCCTCGAACAGTGCCGTGCCGACGCCCTGTGCGATGCCCCCGTGGACCTGGCCGTCGACGATCATGGGATTCACCAGCTTGCCGCCGTCCTCGACGACGACGTAGTCGAGGATCTCGACGGTACCCAATCCGGTGTCCACCGCCACCGCGCACGCGTGACACGCGTAGCTGAAGGTGCCGGTGTCGCGCACCGTCTTGTAACCGGCCACCGCTTCGAGCCCCGCGGGGTCCACGTTCGCGGGCAGACGCTGCGGCTGTCGATACCAGACCCGCGCGACTTCCTGCAACGTCATCCGTTGATCGGTGCCGCGGACCCGGACCGTACCATCGGCGAACTCCAGATCGCCTACGGCGACTTCCAGCAGATGGCCGGCGATGCGCTTGACCCGATCGGCGAGCACGTCGCACGCCGCCGCCACCGCCCCGCCGGACATCACCATGCAGCGCGAACCCCAGGTGCCGGTGGAATACGGCGTCAGCGCCGTGTCGCCGTGCACGACACGGACACGATCCGGATCGACGCCCAACACTTGATGGGCCACCTGCGCGAGCGTCGTCTCCAGCCCCTGACCGTGCGAATGGGCACCGATGCGCAGTTCGAGCACGCCATCAGGCGTGAACCGGGCCGCGCACTGCTCGTGGCCCGGCACCATCGGAATGCCCCAGCCGTGATACACCGACGTGCCGTGGGCCGCCTGTTCGCAGAAGATCGCGAGGCCCACGCCGATGCGCCGCCCGTCGGGCTCCCCGGCCCGCTGCCGTGCGCGCCACTTCGGAATGTCGAGGGCATCGACGGCTTTGCGCAAGCATTGCGGATAGTCGCCGGAGTCGAACAGCTTGTTCGTGATGTTGGTGAACGGCATGCGCTCCGGCGGCACGAGGCTCGCCGCCCGTACTTCATGGGGTTCGCGGCCGACGGCGCGGGCGATCGCGTCCATGACCAGTTCGATGGCGAAACAGACACCGGTCCTCGCGACGCCGCGGTACGGCAGGATCGGCGGCTTGTTCGTCGCCGCCGCCGTGGTGTGACAGCGATACGCATCCATCATGTAGGGGCCCGGCAGGATCGAGCCGACCTGGGCCGCCTCGAGACACGCGGAAAACGGATACGACGAGTACGCGCCGGAGTCCACGACCGCGTCGCATTCGAGGCCGAGCAACCGGCCCTCGGCATCGGCATAGCCGGTGAGGTCGTAGCGATGTTCGCGGCAGTTGGCGTTGCCGGTCAGGTGTTCGAAGCGGTCTTCGATCCAGCGCACCGGCCGGCCCAGACGCATCGCAAGCCAGCCGAGCACGATCTCTTCCGGCAACAGGATGCCTTTGTAGCCAAAGCCGCCACCGACGTCCGGCGCGATCACGCGGACACGACCCTCGTCGAGACCGAGACATTCGGCGATGCCGGTGCGGTTGATATGCGGCATCTGCGACGCCGACACCACCGTCAGCTGTTCGAGCCGCGTGTCGTACCACGCCACGACGCCCCGCCCCTCGATCGGCGCCATGCACTGACGCGCCGTGCGCAGC
>JAHCKV010000176.1 GCA_026125595.1 Burkholderiales bacterium
CTCGTTGATCAGCCGACGCCGCAGTTCGGGCCAGCGGCTCAGGCGGTCGTATCGCTCCGCCGGCGTCAGCGCATCCATCGCCGTCCATGCCGGATGGGACGAGAACGGGTGCACCGAAGTCTCCAGCCCCATCATGACGCCGATGGGCCGACAGCCCACCTGGCCCGTGACGTCGAGACCGGAAGCCCGCGCGGCGCGGATCTGGTCGCGGGTCTGGCGCCACAGCTCGGGCGCGTTGTTGACCTGCAGCAGCAACAGCGACAACGGTCGGCCCGAGGTTTTCGCCGCGGCCGCAAGAATCTCGAACTCGCCGGGACCGAAATCGGAGTTCACTTCGATGACACCGCGGCCGGCGCGTTTCATCGCCGTCGCCAGGCCGAACAGCTCCGGTTCGCTGGCCGACAGGCTCGGCGTGAATCGGCCGTCGCGAGCCTTGTGCTTGATGGTCCGCGACGTCGTGAACCCCAGTGCGCCCGCCTTCAGCGAGGCTTCGAGCAGCTTGCCCATCTGGTCGATCTCGTCGTCGCGCGGCACCGTCGCGTGATCGAGTCCCCGTTCGCCCATCACGTAGAAGCGCAGCGCCGCGTGGGGAACCTGCGCGCCGACGTCGATGGACTTGGGCAGGCTGTCGAGGATGTCGAGGTATTCGGGAAAGGTTTCCCAGTTGAACTTCACGCCCTCGGACAGCACCGTGCCGGGGATGTCTTCGATCCCCTCCATCAGATTGATCAGCGCCGGTGCCGCGCCGCGCTTGACCGGCGCGAAGCCGACGCCGCAGTTGCCCATCACCACCGTCGTCACGCCGTGCCACGACGACGGCGTCAGGCGCGGGTCCCACGTGGCCTGACCATCGTAATGGGTGTGAATGTCGACGAAGCCGGGGGTCACGAGCAGGCCGCGCGCGTCGACCTCGCGATAGCCCTCACCCAGATTCTTGCCGACCGCGACGATGGTGTCGTCGTCGATCGCCACGTCCGCTTCTGCGCGCGGATTGCCGGTGCCATCGATGACGGTGCCACCGCGAATGACCAGATCGTGCATGGGAGACTCCTCCTCCAGAGTCGCCCGAATATACGCTCCGGGTCAGTGTTTGCCTTCTGGCACTGCGGCAACGGCGTCGGGCCCGGTCGCGATCGGGGCTGCGCTCATCTGCTCCAGCTTCTGCTGCACGAAATCGATGTGCTGCCTCAGCAGGTAGACCTGATTGGCGAACGCGAGCGGAATGTGCAGCGCGTTGACCTCCTGCTCGATCCATTCCAGCCGATCGCCGAATTCGCGGGTCTCCCCCTCCGTCAGCGTGCGGCGGGTTTCGTTTTCGATGTACATCAGCTCGCCATACCACCGGTAGATGCGTCGACGCATGCTCCACGCGTACAGCGGCGGCAGGATCCGGACCAGCGGGAACACGATGGCGAGTGCGGGCAGCAGGAACACCAACGCGCGGTCCGCGAGATTGGCGAGCCAGAAGGGCAGATAGCGCTGCAGGAACGGCCGCCCCGACGTGTAGAAGCGATCGGCGTCGTCGGACAGCGGAAACTCCAGCACGTGACGCGTCGGAAACTGGCGTTCGTCGTTGAACAACCCGACGCCGCCGTGAATCCGGGTCGCCGCCTGCAGCAGCAGCATCTGGATCGCCGGATGCAGATCTTCATGGGCCAGCAACTGGGTCTCGGCGGCGAGCAGCGTCACGGGTTTCTCGGGCCGATTCTCGGCCATCTCGATGGCGCCCTCGGGCAGCACGACCTTGCGCAGGAACGGCAGGCGTTTCGTGTAGGCGTCGGCGCGGCGCGAGAAGTCGACCAGCTGCGCCGCGTCGCTGTAGAACAGTGCCTTGAGTATTCCGGATTCCGGCGGCTCGAACAGGAACGCGCAGTCGACATCGCCGGTGATCAGCGCTTCGGCGGCTTCGATGCCGCCCAGGTCGACCGCACGAAAGTCGTCTTCCTCGATGCCGTTTGCTTTCAGCATGCCGCGCACGAGCCGGCGGGTGCCGGCCCCCTTGCTGCCGATCGCGATGCTCTTGCCGCGCAACCCGGGCAGATCGTCGAGCGTGGCCTTGCCGCGGCAGAACACCCACAGCGCTTCGTAGCCGACGGCGCCGAGCGATACGAGATGTGGTGCCTCTTCCTCCTCGCCGATGCCACCGCGCACCAGCGCGACGTCCACATGGCGGCTGCCGTCTTCGTTCCGGATGAGCCGATAGTTCTCGCGCGCACCCGCAGTGACAATGGTCTCGACCGTGATGCCGTCCCGGGCGAGCCGCTTCGCATACTCGCCTCCGAACCAGTGGTACGCACTGCCTTCGGGTCCGGTCGCCATCACCACTTTCTTGGGCGGCGATGGCTTCACATACTTCTCGGCGACCCACAGGGCGATGAACCCGGCGATCAGCAGCGGTATGCCGACGTAGAGGACTTCCTTCCACGCGACGGTACGGACCAGGCCCAGAGGTTTGAACGGGAGCTTGCGAACGAGTTTGCGCATGGGAAATCCGGATTGCGATCGGCTCGAAGCATAGCAATCCGGCGGCGACGGCGCGCCATGAAAAAGCCCCGCGCGAGCGGGGCGGGCGAGACCACCGCCCGGCGATTGCTCGCCGGGCCGGCGCTACCCGATTACTGCTTGTACTTCAGCTTCGCGCGATCGATGCAGACATCCTTGGCATCGCCCGACAGCGAATCACATTTCTCCTTCGCGGCCTCGTAGTCGGCTTCGCGCTTGTCGGTGCCGGCTTCGGCGACCGCCTTGTGCGACTTGCGGGCCGCCTTGGCGTCGGCCTTCGCGCGCTCGTAGTTGGCTTCGGCAGTCTTGCGGCACACGTCCTTCTCGTTGCCTTCGAGGTTCTTGCAGGCCGCCTTGGATTCCTTGTAATCCAGCTCAGCGGCTTTCATGGTCTGGTCGTACTGGGCTTCGGCAGCGCGCTTGGCGTCCTTCTCGGCGTCGTCGGCGAATGCGCTGCCGATGCCGGCGGTACCCAGGAACAACGCGGAAATCGTGGCGGCGGTGATCGTGTTGAGCTTCATGGTCGTCATTCCTCTTTCAGATGTTGTTCTGGCGTTCGGCCCGACTGAAGTGCGGTGGCGGGCCTTCCTCCGTGAACACGCAGATTGCGTCGAGCACGTGAAGCCATCGTAGGGATCGGGAACGGCGGCGGCTGTCCGCAGGATTCGAACCGGAAAGTAGGCGCGCGATGCGCATCGAGTCGGCTTTGCTCCGACGTCGCCTCGGGCGGCGACCGAAACGTCGTCAGCCGGGAAGCTGCAGCAGACGCGCCAGACGCCGCAGACGCCGATCGACGATGCCGCAAGCTTCCAGGCCGGCGGCCGTCTGCTCGAGGTACTCCGCGCACGAGCCGTAGTGGCCGTGGGCGCGCCGCGCGATCGCGACGATCTCCGCATCCGTGAGACGCCCGGCGTAGGTGGGGAAGTGCCGCCCCACCACGAAGGCGATGGCGCGGACCGGGCCCGTCGGTGTTGCAACGTGGAACCAGCGCGGCACGTAGGCGGCCATCACCATCTCGCGACGCCACAGCAGCCGCAGATCTTCTTCGGCGGTGGCCGGGTCGAGCCGGTACACTACGCCGCCGCAACTGCCACCGCGGTCCAGGCCCAGCACGAGACCCGGCACCTCAGGGCTCCCCCGGTTGATCCGCGACCACATGTAGAACCCGCGGTGATAGCCGTGCAGGCGCGCAACGCGGCGTTCCGCATGCTGCATCAGCGGGTTCCAGATCAGCGAGCCGTATCCGAACACCCAGACCGGCGATTCCGCGGGGTGCGATGCCATCGTCGCCTGCAACGACGCGTCGATCTCTGCGTCCGCTGCCAGCAAGTGGCCGAAGCCCGCGGCCCGCACGGCGTTGCGGACGCCGTCCGCCTGCAGGACGCTGCGATCGACCTTGGACATCCGCTGCACTCGACGAAATGACGACTCGCCATCATCTTGCCATCGGCCCGTCATCGGTGCGAGCCTTGCGGTCTTCGAAACCGCCTTCAGCGCCACCCGCCCCGGACCCCGCATGCTCAGCACGATTCGCGATTTCTTCGACAAACATATCGGCGCCGCGTCCGGCGCCCAGGCCGACGATTCCCACGCCATCGCGGTAGCCACCGCCGCGTTGCTGGTGGAGGTGGTCCGGATGGACGGCGCGATGGACGCTGCCGAGCGCGAGACGGTGTTGAACGCCGTCCACCAGAAGTTCGGTCTGACCGGCGAAGAAGCGGCAACGCTGATCCAGCTGGCCGAGGACGAAGCCCGGCAGGCGGTCGACTACTTCCAGTTCACGTCACTGCTGAACCGGCATCTTTCCGCCGAACAGAAAGTCCGCGTGATCGAGCAGATGTGGCGTGTGGCCTATGCCGACTCCCAGGTATCGGCCTGGGAACAACACCTGATCCGCAAGATCGGGGACTTGCTGTACGTGCCGCATGGCGATTTCGTCGCGGCGAAGACGCGTGCACGGGAATAGCGATCGATGGTTGGTATCCAGGCGCCTTGTCTACCGGCGATGCGCGGTGAGACGGATCGTTACCGGCTTCGGCGCGACGGTCGCCCTGCCGACCAACTACACCAACACGATCGCGTACACGTGGGATGCGGGTAACCGCCTGACCCAGGTGGTGGACTCGATCTCGGGGACCATCACCCGGCAGTACGACCCGCGCTTCGACAGCCTCACGCAGGAAGTGACGCCGCAGGCGACCATCGACTACACCTACGACGCCGTGGGGCAACGGGCGACGATGCAGGTCTCCGGTCAGACCCAGGTGAGCTACGCCTTCGATGATGCGAACCGGATCACCGGCATCACCCAGGGCAGCAACAGTGTCGGCTTCACCTACGACAACGCCAACCGGCGCACGGTGGCGAACATCCCCAACGGGGTATCGATCGAGTACGGCTACGACGATGCCAATCAACTGACCTCGCTCACCTACAAGCGCGCGGGCAGCACGCTGGGCACCTTGACCTACGGCTACGACACCGCAGGAAGAAGAACCGCAATCGGCGGCACCTACGCCCGCACGAACCTGCCACTCGCCCTGGCCAGTGCCACCTACAACGCCAACAACCAGCTGACCAACTGGGGCGGCACCGGGGTCACCTAAGACGACAACGGCAACATGGTCACGGACGGCACGGGCCGCACCTATGTCTGGGACAGCCGCGACCGGATGTCCGGCGTCACGGGAATCAATCCATCGACCTTCGTCTACGACACCTTCAACCGCAGAACGAGCCGGACCATCGACGGAACGAACAACGGCTTCATCTACGACGGCTTCCAGCCCATCCATACCCTCAATGGATCGACGATCACCGGAACCCTGCTCTCCGGGCTGCGCCTGGATGAACGCTACGCAAGAGTCACCAGCGCAGGAACGACAGCGCTCTTGTCGGACGCGATCGATTCGCTGATCTCGATGGTCAATTCATCGGGCACGGCGGTGGGCACCTTCACCTACGAGCCCTACGGCAAGCCCACCCACTCCGGCACCGACAGCACCGGGTATCGATTCACCGGCCAGATCGAAGACGCGACGGGACTGATGTACTACCGCGCGCGGTACTACAACCCACGGCTATCGCGGTTCGTCTCGGAAGATCCGATTGAGTTTGCGGGTGGGGCGAATCTATACGGGTATGTGGATGGGGATCCGATCCTCAGAAGCGATCCGCTAGGAAACCAAGGTATCGGGCCATTTGACAGCGTCCCACCAGAGATAGCGAACTATGATCCGAGAAATGGCTATCCGGAGGGATATCGAAAACCTCTGTTCCCGGAGACTGCGGACTGGTGTACGAGAGTTCCAGATTTCTTCCCAATGGCTTGTCGTTATCACGACGAGTGCTATGACAGAAAGGGAAGCTGCAAGAAGAGTTGTGATAAGGAATTTCTGAAAGATGCCAATAGGCAGTGGCCGAACTTCCCGGGGCTCTCCTATTTGTACTATGCCGGGATCTACATCTTGGGAGATAAGTACTTTAGAGAAGCACAAGAGAAGGCATCTGGATCATGTAACGAATGTCGTTGACATGTGGAAATAGAATGAACGGAATCGATGCAATCGATATTCTACTTCGAGTCATAGGATTGGTTTTTTCTTCTATACATATAACAGGATATTTGTACTATTCGGATTTCTATGGCATTTGGGTTTCTGTCCCTGGATTCATTTTGTTCACGCTTTCTGTTTTGCCTTGGAAAAATCTCGCAAGGACGCGTGCCGTTTTTATCGTCCCGTTTCTGATCATAGTGCTTTTATTCTCTTATATTCTGACTGGATTGTGGTTCATGGAGGAGCCAGTATCAACGATTGCACGACTCTTCTTTTTATCGATCTTCGCACTAATTATCCTCATTGCTGTACGTATCGGAATTTGGTGGCGGCAGGAAGCGAAAATGGAGTCGACAAGATGAGTCTGTCAAACGAACTGTGTAACTGCGAATTGAGAGAATGCGGCGGAAGCCGCGAGGAGGCAGTTACATGGAACGGACGCCGCAGATGCTGGAAGAGCTGTCGAACACGTAGATCGGGGTCAGATACCGTCTTGAACGTCAAGCTTCGGCATTGCCAATGAAGCATCGAACGGTTGACCGGAACGAATCACACCGAATATCAGATGAACCAGTTTGCGCATGGCGGCGCCTACCACGGCCTTTGGTGCGAGGCCCTGAGCACGTAGTCGCTCACCGAAGACGCGAATGCATATGCATGGGGTCAGGTCTTGAATCGTGCATTCAACCGTAGAACCAGCTGGATGATTGATGGCGTGAACAACGGCTTCATCTACGACGGCTTCCAGCCGATCCACACCCTTAACGGATCGACTATCACCGGAACCTTGCTGTCCGGATTGCGGCTGGATGAGCGCTATGCGAGAGTCACCAGCGCAGGAACGACAGCGCTCTTGTCGGACGCGATCGACTCGCTGATCTCGATGGTCAATTCATCGGGCACCGCGGTC
>JAHCKV010000177.1 GCA_026125595.1 Burkholderiales bacterium
CGCCGGAAGTAGTTCGGCAAAGGCGGGGAACCGATCCGAGCATCCGTTTGCACCTGTGTCGTGATACTCGACACCGTGATGCCGGGACTCAAACCGTATGAAAGCTCAAGGACACGATTTCGAACGTCGTTGCGCCGGAAATCAATGTAGTAATTGTCATTGGGCTTGAAATTCAACTGTCGGTTGAAGTATGGGCTCGAAACCGCAGTCACAGCGGGGTCATCCATGGTATTGGCGACCGTCAGCTTCATCTCGAGTTGCGGCGCCGCCGTCGGTCGAAAACGAAGCTTCACGCGGGTATTGCGATACTCGTCGTCGTCGAGACTCGCCGCTTCGGGAATGCTGTACGTGATGCCCTTGTTGCCGCGCGCCGTTTCCCCAGAGATCCGGAAGGAGAAATCATCACTGATAGGGCCCGACAGCATGAATGCCGGGGAAAAGAGATCGCGCTCACCAGCCGTGATACGTGCTGCGCCTTCCCAGTAGTCGGTCGGATCATGCGTTTTGATGACCACAGCACCGGCCAGCGAGTTTCGTCCCTGCAACGTGGACTGCGGGCCGCGCAGTACCTCGATCTGCTCCACATCCCATGAGCCGCGCGCCCCTCTACGCATACCTTCGAAGGATTGCGCTGCCCCGTCAATGGTGAGCGTCGTCAGCGATCGAACGTTGGCACCTGGTTCTCCGATACCTTCGGAATTGATGCCGCGGATCGAGATGCCGTTATTGCCATTGTTGGATGGCGCAACGTACACATTGCCCTGGAGCTTCAAGGCATCCCGCATGTCCTTGATGCCCAGATCTTCGATCTGCTGTCCGGTGATCACACCGGTGCTGGTGTAGGTGTCTTGCTGACTCCGCTTGATCTTTTCGCCTTTGATGTTGACCGTAGGCAGAACGAGCGGATTGTCTTCCTGGGATTTCGCCTCCTGGGCTCCGGTTTGTGCAATCGCACCGGAGCCCAGGGACATCGCTACTGCGATGATCGCGGCGGAGCCGCGAAACTTCACGACATCACGTTCCGGCCACGCTGCTTGCCCCCCGCTACCACGAGCAGACCTGCAACTCCCGCCAACATCATCGCCCAGGTGGACGGCTCCGGCACCGCGGTGACGGCATCGATGGTTCCCGTGCGGTTGAACGCAATGGATGCCAACGGCAAATCACCCAACACCGTCGACTGCGACACCGATTCGTTCACCGTGAACGCAAACTGATTCCCGGAGATCGTCAGACCACCGGCTTCGAAGAATCCCGGATTGAATGCCGCTGCCGGGAACCCGCCGAAGAACACATCGACCTTGATGTCCGCCACCACGTCGATGCTGGTCAGCACGCCATTGAGGAAGGTCAGCCCCGCTCCCGAGATGTTCGAAGCGGTGATGCCGTAGGTCCAACTGAACTCGCCTCCGGTGTTGTGCGCAGAGCCCATGGGCGAGTAGTCATCGGCACTCAACGTCAGCGTGAATTGGCCGGGGGCGAGAACCTCGGTCCCCACACCCGTAAACGCTCCGTCCGCGTAGCCCAGACTGCCCAGGTTGAAGTCCGCGAAATCCGGATCCGTGAGCGTCTTGTTCAACACGGTGTACGCCGACTCCTCGGCATACACCGAGCCGGCCGACAGCTTCTCGGCGACGATGGTGACCCAGGAGTTCTGCGCTGCATCGAAGTAATACGGATAGTCGAACGGTTTGCCGCCCGGCGTGTTGGGTTCGACTGATTCGTTGTTGACATTCACGACCGCGAGATAGCCCGAACCATCCGTACCGGACAGCCCCACCGTCGCCGCGTGGACGGCGAACGGTGCCAACAACGCGAAACCGAGAGTCGATGCGAAGGCATTCATGACTGTCTATCTCAGCGCGACTTGCGGCGACGGGCCATGAAGCCCACACCGGCCAGACCCATTCCGAGCAACGCGTACGTGGACGGCTCGGGAATCGGCGCCGTCGCGAGACCGCTCACGCTGCCCTCCACGTCCCATGCGTAGCGGAACGTGCCGAACGCCGTCGTCAAGCTTTGATCCACGAACAGATCGAAGCGCGAGTCGTCGATCGAGAACGTTCCCGTGTACGGCGCCGGACCTGCGAAGGTGGAGAACGTGAAGGTGATGTTCGAATCGAGATCGATGGCGGTGACGGCTCCGTTGTACAGCGAGACCGTGCCGGATACGTTGCTCGTCGAAGTGGTATAGCTGTTACCGACAACGGCGAAGCTCGCGATGTACGGCAGGAAGTTCAGGCTCAGCCCCGTGATGGATGCCGTCTCCACGCCCACCCCGGTCACGTCGGTGTAGGTCAACGAACCGACGCTCCAGTCCTGATTCTCGAACGGAAATACGTTGGCTCCGCCGCCATACGTCACCCCAGGCTGGGTGATCGAAAAGAAACCATCTGGAGTCTGGAATCCGTTGTACGGCGTGTACATGTCCGCGTAAGCATCGGAGAAGTACTCATACCACCGCGCGTGATCGGTCGCGTTGTTGCCGACGAACAGGTCCAGATCAAACGTCGCGGCGCTCACCGGGGCCGTGGGCAGCGCCACTGCAGCCGCAAACGCGAGGACGAAAACACGTGACTGCATGGGGGAAGTCTCCTGTCTGTTTTTGAGTGAGCGACCTTCGGCATCGAATGCCGATGCCGTCCGCCGCTTCCGAGACGTTCGAAGCCGAAAATCTCTAGATGAGAATGATTTTCAGTCTAAGGCCTTCTATGTGTCAAGCGTCGATTCTCGTTCTCAATCGTTAGATTTCACGGAATGTTGCTGCGGCGCGGCAAACGGTCGCCGAACCGTCGCTGACTGGAAGCCGATCGGCGTAAACACGGGAGAGCCGCCCCGCCGGGAAGGGATGTCGGCTCGCGTCGATCGCCGCCGCCGCAGGGCAGCGCAACGGGTGGGTCAACCCGCGCGCGCGTTCCGTCGACCCCGGTTCGCGGCCATGCCCAACAGCAGCAACCCGACGCCCATCAGCGCGTAGGTTTCCGGTTCCGGCACCGGCACCGTGGATTCCAGCGTGAAGCGCAGGCCGTAGGGCGCTTCCTCTTCGTTGTAGTCCTGGATCCAGAACGAATACGCACCCGCTGCCAGCGGCAGTGCCCCGCCGATCAGGCTGGTCCCGATCGCGTTGTCCGAAAAATGATTCCAGCCGAGCAGCGCGTCCTGACCGGCATAGGTGACCGGATTCACGGTGACGGTCGAGCCTGCCTGCAGCCCGAAGAAGATGTCGCCCCCTTCCGCGCCGGACGTGCCGGGCAGAACCCAGACGCCCGTCAGGATTGCGTTCTCGGGAATCACGAACGTGGCGTAGTCGCGGTACGCATCGTCGTCGGTGATCCAACCGGTCGAGCCGAGCACGTCGTTGTCGCCGAGCACGAACGTGATGACCGTCGGTGCGGTCCGGACATTCGATAGATCGCCGGAAGTGGTTTCGTCGTAGGCGACGGCAGCGAGCGCCGGCACGCTGGCGCAGAGAAGGGTCGCGGCGATCGCCGGAGCGAGTGTTCGAGGAAAGGACATCGGGGTCTCCTGATGGAACAACGTTGAATTCATATGGGATGCCATGCTTTCTTGGCGAAGCCGGCGGTCAGACCGGCTGCCGGACAACGGCTCGGCGGCGGGCGGCGAGCGACAGCACCAGCACGCCCAGCCCCATCAAGGCCCAGGTGCCGGGTTCCGGTACCGCCGCGATGCGCAGCACCAGGCCACCGTCGCCGTTGGCCGGCGTATTGGTGACGAGTACGTAGAGCTCGCCATCGGCGCCTTCGCCGAACCCATGGACGGTCAACCCGTCCGGCAGCACGCCGGCGTCGAACTGCGGCAGCAGGAACTCCTTGATCTCGCCGGTCTCGAGGTCCGCATAGAACAACCGGCCGTCCGCCCGGGGCGGCAGGTTGCGCAGCGCCAGATCGCCGAAGACGTACTTGCCGTAGAGCTCGGGAATGTCGTCGCCGCGGTAGACGAACCCGCCGGTGATGGAGATGCCGTCGCCGTGGTCGTACTGCAGCGAACCCACGGTGCCGGAGATCGGATCGATCAGCCCGTCGGGTTCTCCGGGCGCCCGCTCGCCGATGGCGCCGGTCGCGCGATCGAACGGGAACTCCCCTTCCTTGATCGCCCACCCATAGTTGCCGCCGCGGACGACGAGGTTGATCTCCTCGATGTTGTTCTGGCCCACGTCCGCGAGGATCAGTTGCCCATTCGCGGCATCGAAGCTGAACCGATACGGATTGCGAAATCCGTAGGCGTAGATTTCCTTGACCTGCCCGGCGTCCTGGAACGGGTTGTCCGTGGGAATCCGGTACTGCCCGTTGGCGGCAACGGCGTCCGCGCTGCCGGCAGTGAGGGTCGGATCCAGCGGATCGAGGCGCAGCATCTTGCCCAGCGGCGTACCGAGGTTCTGCGCATTGCCGCCCGGTTCGATGTGGCTCGCGCCCACGTCGCGCGAATTGCCGCCGTCGCCCAGACCGAGATACAGATAACCGTCGTGACCGAATGCGATGGTGCCGCCGTTGTGATTGTTCGCGTTCTTGCCGAACGAAATGATCTCGCGGCGCGAATCCGGATCGATCACGCCGGGATCGGTCGCGCTGATCTTCCATTCGTTGACGACGGTCTTGTAGTTCTGCGTCGCCCCGTTCGGCGCGGCATAGGTCGGATTGGTGCCCGCTGCGATCGGCGCGCTGCTGAACGTATACAGCGTGCCGAAGCCGGCGCTGGTCGAGTCGTTGAATCCGGGATGGAATGCCAGACCCAGGAAACCCCGCTCGTCGTTGAAGCTGGCCGGGTTGTACGAGCTGCCGATGTAGCTTTGCAGGTCCAGCGCGGCGCCGGCCCGCAGACTGCCGTCTTCGATCACCCGCAGCAGACCTGCCTGATCGACGACGAACAGCCGGCTGGCGTCGCCCGGAGCGCTGATCGCGTAGTTCGGCGCACCGAGGCCGCTGGCGACGGTTTCCAGATGAATCGCAATGTCACCCTTGGGAATCGCCGGCAGATAGGGCTCGGCGATCGCGTCGCCGGCAAGCGCGGCGGCGACCAGCCCCGCGGTACGGATAACGGCATGCAGATTCACGACATTCCTCCTGGGACGACAAATGGCCGGATCGGCGTGAACCGACCCGCGGACGACATGCAGACAACCGATCGG
The DNA here is from genome assembly GCA_026125595.1 of Burkholderiales bacterium. Classification (GTDB taxonomy): domain Bacteria; phylum Pseudomonadota; class Gammaproteobacteria; order Burkholderiales. Next base: position 5,147 of record JAHCKV010000177.1, read on the forward strand.
GGGAAGCCGCCATCGGCCGCGACAACCATCGCAGCACCCGGGCGATGGGCGCGTTTCGTGTCGCAACGCGTCCCATAGCACAAATGATTATCGTTCTTATCTTAACAATCAACCCAGGACCGCACGGAAAAGAAAAGGGCAACGCCGCCCCTTTCCGCTTCACGCAGACTCAGGCTTCGGGTTTCGCGCGCAGCCGGCGCCCGGCGCGCGCCAACGGGTCGACCAGATAGGAGAGCAGCAGCGTGATGCCGACCGTCGGCAGCAGAACCGCCAAGGCCACCGTCAGCCACACCAGCCATCGGGGCGCGGTCCCTTTCGGCGGTTTGACCGGCAGCGCCCAGTGCCCCGGATGCACGCGGTGCCACCACATCCAGACACCGGTGATCGACATCGCCACCAGCACCAGGCACGACAGCACCGCCAGGATCTTCGTCGGCAGGCCGAAGATGCTGCCGACATGGACCGGATAGAACAGCAGTGTCAGGTGCGTGCGCCACGGGATCTGATCACCGCCGGCGAACAGCAACGTCTGCCCGCTGTATTGATCGATGAACACCACCGAGCGCTCGATCAGCGGCGTCTGGGTTTCCGAGATCACCTGATACGCGCCGGTGGATCCGGGCTTCGGCACCTCGATGCTGTGCGCGATCTTCGTGAAGTCGAAATGCCGCGTCGCGACGTCGAACGCCGCGTCGATGCCGATCGATGGCGGCGCTTCGCCTTCTTTCGCGACGACCGATTGCGGCGGACTCACGAGAAACGCGGGAAAGCCCCCGGTGAAGAAGTTGCTCGAGTAGTACAGCGAGCCCCAAATCTGCGAGAACAGCAGTCCGGACAGCAGGATCAGCACGATGAACACCGACAGGTACATGCCGATGACCGTGTGCCAATCGCGCAGCAGACGATAGACGCCGCCGCGCACGCGAGGAATCCACACGCCCCAGACCTTCTCCTTCTTCCGCGGCCACCACAGGTACATGCCGGCGATCACGGAGATGATGCCCCAGCAGGTCGCCGCTTCCACCAGGATGCGGCCCGGCAGGCCGGCCATCAGGTTCCGATGCAACTGCAGCACGATGCCGAAGAAGCCTTCGCTGCGGATCGTCATGCCGAGGTAGCGGCCCCGATACGGATCGAAGTACGCGTACGCCGTCTGCACGCGACGCTCGCCCAACGGCTTCTGCACGATCGCCTCCCACGGGGCGGCCGGATCGGTCGATACGTTGATGTACTTCAGTTCGTGTTCCGGCAATGCTTCGGCGAGCACGGATCGCATCCGGTCGAGCCCGACGGTCGTCGTGCCCGGCTCCACCCGCAGCATGTCCGGATGCGCCCACCGCTCGATCTCGGGCTTGAACACATACAACGCGCCGGTGATCGACGCGATGATCAACACGGGCGTGATCAGCAGTCCCGACCAGAAATGCCAGCGCCAGACCGATCGGTAGACCCGCGCGATGCGGTCGCTGCGGATGCGTCGCGCGGAGCGCGGCGGCGTTTCGGGCGTCGCGGCAGTCATCAATCGGCCCCGTGGAAGCTGACTTGCGCGAGCGCCACCTGCAGCGCATCGGCATCGAGCCCGGCCATCGCAAACCCCGCGTGACCATCCGGTACCGACCGTCGACCGAACGCGATCAGCCGGGTCAATTCATCGAGGAACCGCTGCGCGAGCGCCGCGATCGTGTCGGGCGAATGATGGTTGCTGCCGAACGTCCACTCCACGGTCAATCGTCCTTGGTCGATCCAGCTGTTGATGTCGATCAGATGTGCGCGGCGATTGCGCGGATCCTGCCGCAAACCCGCCGCGGGCACGCGG
>JAHCKV010000178.1 GCA_026125595.1 Burkholderiales bacterium
TTTTCCGTGGACAATCCACGGGTTCTGCTTCTTCCTCTGCTTCTTCCTTTCTCTCCTTCTAAATGATTGAATGAGAGAGAGAAAAGGGCCGAAATGCGGGTTTAATGCAACTGAGTAAAAACAACAACCCGTGGAGAAAATGACCCTACTTGTGGAGTATCCACGGGTTAGCTTCTTCCTCATTGAGGAAGAAGCACTCCGGCATCAATGACTTACAATTTTCGCTGCTCATGTTTTGAGCTTTTCCACGGGTTATCCGTGCGATGCGTCCCCTTCCTTTGGCAAACACCCCGATTTCTGCTTCTTCCTCCCCTCGCGGTGTCGCTTCCTCCCCCATTCAAGCGATCGCTTGCCGCTTCCTCGGGGCGTCCTTCGCACCCCTCCGGACCACCCCGAGACAAGCGCGCACGCCGGCGCCCCCGTCCTTCCCAGGCAGGGGCGCGAAGCGCCGAACAGCCGCGCAGCGTTACTCGTGAGGGGGTGCGGGGGTGTTGCCGAGACTGACCAGGTCGACTTCTCTTCCGACCGGGGTTGCGTGCAACCCGAAGCCTTCGAGCCGGTCGAGGCTGATCGCGACCAGGTGGGCGATGCGCTTGCGGTCGCCGGGGTGCGATGCCTCGATCACGCGCTCGACGTCCGTGTCGACCAGGCAACCTGAATGCGTGAGCTGCCGGCGGAACACGCGGTCCGACTTCACCGGCAGTGCCGACCACTTCTCGCGCAGGCGCATCTCGCTCGACAGGTGGTCCATGACGTGACTGGTGCGCAACAGCAGACACAGCTCGTATCGGCGCGTCTCGGGGTGCTGGACGCGGTCCCACAGGTATGGATAGCGGTAGTGTCCCGCGGCGATCTCGGAGAGCACCGTTTCCATGATCCACACCCAGGGTTCGCGGTCGGCGCTCGTCTCGCGAATGTGGCTGTTCATCTCGGCGATCACGTCGCGGCCGAAATCGCCCTCGCGCACGTCGACGCCGGCGAACTCCGAGAGAAAGCGCCAGGCGGTCAGCAGCGCGGCATAGTTGTGGGCCATGCGCACCGCGCCGTCGTCGTCCTTCGAGGCCATCGACTGCGCCAAGCAGTGGTCGCGCAGCTGGTCGAACACCTGTCGCACATGGCTGCGCGTCTGGCTGGCCAGAAACTCCATCCATTGCCGCACGGGAAATCGCGGTAGTTCGTCGGCCAGCATGTCGCCCTTCTTGCCCGTGAGGGAAGTCCGCACGAGCTTGCCGATCAGCGAGCGCACCGGCACGTCCTCGCCGATCAGCAGCACCGGTGCGCAGGTGAGGAATTCGAGCATGCCCGAGCCCCGCGGCGAGGGCTTGAAGTTGTAGGCCTCTTGCAGCAGCGACACGGCCGCATCGATCACCTCCATCCGGTTCGCCGAGATCTCCTCCCAGCCCACCGGCTGCGACGTGTGAGCGGTCGTCACGACCAGGCGGAACGAGGTCTTGATCGCCTCCTTGCTGAACACCTTCATCGCCACCGTGCGTTCGAGGCGGCCGGCGAGTGTCGATTTGCCGTGCCCCTTGTCGGCCTGCATCTCCATGTGTGGCCAGAAGCCCAGGAACACCTTCAGGTGCGCCCCCAGGGCCCATACCAGTGGCATGCTGGCTGCGTTGCGCCTGAACGTGGCCTGGTAGGCCTTGATGACCGTGCGGGCGTCGTGGACCGTGCCGCTGGGAAAGGTCAGGTTGTAGTACGGGCACTGCTGCTTCGGATCGAGGAAATACGTGTCCGCGCCCTCGTTCACCACGAGACGCCCCTCGCGGTAGCACAGACCGACGAAGTTGGCGGCGTGGCGTGCGCCGATCGCTGCCGCGCGTTCGAGGATGTTGATCATCCGCAGGAACGGGCTCTGCGAGAACACCGGGCCGAACTTCTTCCACGTATCGATGTTGTGCAACTTCTCGTCTTCGACGACGCGGCGGATCAGCGTCGAGCCGTGCCGCGGCGTCTGCACCGCCACGGCGAACGCTACATTGGGCTGAGTGTCAGGGTCGCCGGTGACCGTCGCCGTCGGGCCTTGGATCGTTACGCGCGAGAGTGCGGCCACGCGAAAGCCTGCGAGATCGGAGTAGACCGGCGTGATCACCTCATCGCCGTCGGAATCGGTGGTCTTCTTCTCCGTGTAGTGCGACGTGAAGTCTTCTTTCACCCGGTACTTGCCGTACTGCGTGAGGTCGTGGAAGGGGAGGAAGATGCGCGGCTTGCCGATGCGTTCGATATCGCCCGTCATGCCCGGAATCAGCCAGGGTTCCACCCGCCGCAGCGCTTGGCGCACGAAGTCCACGCCTTCGCGTTGAAGCACATCGTTCAGATCGTCGCCCTCCTTCCACTCGGCCTGGTCGACGAGCTGGGCGGACACGTCCAACGCCGTCAAGCGCTCGTGCAGATCCCATGCAGCCTTGAGGCCAGGGCGCAAGCCGGCGAGCTGGTGACCCGGCTCGAATGGGGCATCGTTGTCCATGCAGATCACGACCCGCTTGCCGAGCAGCCATCGCAGATCGAGGTTCTGCACGTTGCCGGTGCCACGCGTGGCCCATGCGGCCGTGATGGGCAGATTGGCGCACTCCACCGTGAGCGCGTTGATGGGTGATTCCACGATCACCACTACGCGTGCGCCGAGCAGCTTGCGCACGTCGGGTGTCCAGCCGAACCCTTGCCGGTCCCCTTGGCAGCCGGTCTTGCGTCCGCCGTTCAGTGTCGGGTCCAGGTAACGGAAGTCCACGGCCTGCACCATCGAGGTGTCGAGCGATCGGACGACGAAAGCCACCGCCGGGCCGCCGTAGCCGTCCTGGCCGGCGGGGATCTTGTCGGACGTCCAATCGTTGAAGCCCAGGCTGCGTGCGGCGATCGCCGCGTCGATCACTTTCGGCGCAATGCCTCGGCCTTCGAGGTATGCCCTCGCCTGTGCCGGATTCGCCGCGCACTTCGCCGCGATGTATTCCGCTCGCGACTTCTCGCGCGGCGCCTCGTGCTTCGGGGGGTCCGGGGGGATCGCGTACAGATCGTGCAGCTCCTTCACGGCACCGGCCACATCGCAGCCGCGTACATACATCACGAGGTCGACGCAGGTGCCGCTCTCGTTCGTGCTGTGATCCCTCCAGCGTTGTTCGCTGTTGCGCACGAAGATGCTCAAGCTCGGCAACTTGTCTTCGTGGGCAGGGCTACGGTAATTGCCGCGCTTGCCGTTAGGTCGTTCAAGGCCCAGCCGGTGGGCAAGATCGTGCAGATCGATGCGGCGTTTGAGATCGTCTATGGAGGCCATCGGTTCGGGTGCCGGGCTAGTACTGCGAAGGGCTGAATCAAAAGTGTCAGATTGAGAGATTTACCCTTAGAACAGGGGCGTTTTTCCTTTTAAATGCCCGTAGACGGTCGAGAAACTTTTGTTACATTGACGCGTCCACCACGATGGTGACTGTCGGCGCCTGCGTTCGGGACGGGCTCTTCAAAGGAGATGACGACCATGGCTGAGACAGCACGCGCCGCCACAGGGGCAGGCGGACTGAATGCGCTCGGGATCAACCGCCTGGAAGGTACCTACCAAGGCGGACCCGACGACACGTTCGTCTACACACTCGATGTTTACGTGGCACGAGAGCGGTGGATGGTCGAAGGCACCATTCGACGGCTCGAGGGCGACGTGGTGGCGCTGCCGTCGTGCGTGCTGCCGCAGTTGCCGCCCGACACCTACGACATCGTGCCTTACGTGCACAATTGGGTGCGCCGTTACATTGATCTTCAATTTCCGCCACCATGAAGCTGAAGTCGATCCTGTATGTCGAAGACGATGCCGAGTTGCGCTGGATCGTGACGTTGTTGCTGAAAAGCGACGATTGTCGAATTGTCAGTTGTGGTACGGGGAAAGAGGCGATCCGAGCCATCGAAACACAGCACTTCGATGGACTGATCGTGGACGTCGGCCTGCCCGATATGTCGGGTATCGAGGTTGCGCGGGCGGCGTTGTCTCAGGCGCCTCAACGCGCGGTCTTGATGTGCACCGGTTACGAGGTCGATGCCGCGATCGCACAGATGGGCCCGAACGTGCGAGCCATCATGAAACCGTTCGACAATGACGCCCTGATCGAGTGGCTCAATGCGATTCCCGCGGCCCCTGCCGAGAGCGATGTGACGAAATGAGCATTCTTGGGGCGGTTGGTTGTTTGTGGGGATCAGCGCCCCCATATCGGTGGGATGGCCCACTACGTCATTCATCGCATCAAGATTGATCATCACGATTCGATCGTCGCGGTCGAGTGGGAACGCGTTGATCCCGTCACGGGCAAGTTCGTCGACCGCGTTCCATCGATCGTCGACATCGTGCACGTCATCTATGCTCTGCGACGTAACGCCAAAGTCTTCGCTGGCTTTCCGAGTGCAAATCCTTCGACCCGCCTGCCGCTGACGTTGGTGACAGGTCCAGACGGAAGAGACACGATCGAGTTCGAGCGACCCGAAGGCGGCAACTCGATCAGGCTTCTGCCGCGTCTTTGACGCGCGCGGGATCGAAAATCGCGATTGCACGCGGCACCAGGCAGGATGTAAGGTCTCCCCTACGGTCGATGGCTGACCGCGGCGAAGGCAGAAGGTGCCTTCGGAGGTGGGAGGACTGCCATGCACATCATGGGCGAGTATGTGGTGCCACGCGGGCGCCACTATTGCTACACGCTGCAGGTGTTTCAGTCGTTGGGACGCTGGACGTTGGACGGCACCGTGCGGTGCGGTGGGGAGTTGGTTGCCACTCCGTTCCACGTGTTCGACGAGTCTGACGTCGCGTCGCAACTTCAGCTCGACGCCGTCGTGCGAATCTGGATCGAGACGTACATCGAGGCGCGGTTTCCGCCCCCGGCCACGCCAACAGTGGAGCAACCGTCGACCACGTCTGCGTTCACGCCGCCGCCCGAAACATGCGCTCGGCGGTGAGTGCGTAGCGCACGCCCGTGTGGTGGGCGAAGAGCATTCCCGTACTCTCGGCACGCGGCACACGAAACGGCGCGACGTCCCAATCGGCGAGACCGAGGCGGCTCAGTCGCGCCAGGACAACGGCATAGGGCCGGCATTCGGCGTAGCGATCGACTGCACGAGTCACCGGCGTTTCGAGCGTGGCGAGCACTTCTTCGAAGGGCACCGGGCAGCCGTGGGCCAGCTCGTCGAGACGACTGGCCAGGCACTGCTTCGGCACAATCAGCAGCGACCCACAGCCAGCCGCGATCGCGCAGCCGAACGCGCGATACACCACGCCACCGGCGGTGAACGCCGCGAGGGCGGCCGCTGGAATGCGGGCGGTGGGCGCGATCACCGAATCCGCCCTTTGGTGAGCGCTTGGTTGAGCGCGTGATCGGCCCATATGCACGCGAGGCGCATGCGTGCCTCGCCGGACTTCACGGGCTCGCCGTCGATCTTCCAGTTCTCAACGGTCATGGCGGTCGGAATAGCGGCGAGCAGTGCGCGCTGCCAGAACGCGTTTTCCTGCGCGCGCCGGCGCGCGGCAGAGATCTCCGTTTGCCGGCGCTTCGCGCCGGCGCGATAGCCACGGCCGTAGCCGCGCTTCTCCGCCGCCTTGAGGGGGTCGTTAAACATGCACCACGACCTCGACGTACTCGCAGGCCTCGCACTGCCACGTCGTCCGGTGCCCGGCCGCGGCGAGAAACTGGCAAACCGTGCCACAGCGGCTGCAGCGGACCGGCTCCGCCGTGCCGGCAACGAATGCCGCCAGGGAGCACAGCTGCTCGCTCAGGTGCAGCAGTTCGTCGGCGCTCAACTCCACGCCGTCGCCGGGGAGCCCCTCGATCGATACCATCGGCTTCCCGGCCACGGCCGAGACGAACGGCCGGGCAACGATGCGGGACTCGCGAGCGGTGACGGTGCCATCGGGGTGCCGCCAGTGCGTGACGCGCCAGGGCGCGAACTGCATCGCGGCGGGCCTCACCGGCGCCATTCCTGCGAGCACATCACCCGCGGCCGGCTCACCTCTTCAGTAACCCGTTCGACCATCGATCCGCGGACATGCCGCCGCCATGCGCTGTCGCACACGATGTCGGCGGGGCTCACCAGGCGCACCCCACCCTGCTTCATCACGCCACGGCTGCGCGAATCAACCAACCGTTCGAACCGCATCCGCGCGCGGCTCTCGGTACCCGAATAGATCACGACCCATTCGCCCGTGGAAACGCCCAGTCGCCACACTGTCCATTCAGCAATCGGTGACATCGGCATCCTCCGCATCAGGGTCGAGTTCCTTCAGGCCATTGTGAAAGGGCGGCCACACCTTGCCTTTCTGCTGGTAGACCCAGACCATCCGCAACTTCGGGCCCGCCGGCCGGCGCACGCGCTCGATGTCCGAGACCATCAGTTGCGTCAGGTACAGCAGGCATACCGCCACGGACGACTGCCGCGCGCCAAGATCTTTCGCGATCTGCGCGGCGGTGACCGGCTCGGTCGCCGCCAGCACGGCCGCCAGCACACGCGGACGAAGTTCCGGGTGGTTGTTCATCGCACCTCCTCGCCCAGTGAATCGAGCGTCGCGCGCAGGCGCGGCGACAGGCCCAGGCCGTCGTGCAGCGCACCAGAAAGGTCCGCCACCATCATCGCGTAGTTTGCCGCGTCCACGGCGTGGTTGAGACCGTGCCCGCCGGCGATGATGGCCGCATCCACGGCCATCGCCTTCGAGAGCAGCGCAATGCCGATCTGGCGCAGATTCCCGCGGCGCTGCCACGAGTTCCCGGCGCGCTCGGCGTCCTTCTCGCGCAGGCGCTCTTCCATCAGCAGCGCGAAGGCGAGCACCTCGGGACGCACGGCGACGAGCGCTTGCAAGATTTGCACGCGGCCGTACAGCTCGACCAACGCGAGATCGCGTGTCGATGGCGGCCTCACCTTGCCGCCATCGATCTGCAGCGACTGCGTGGCCTGCGCGACGATGGCCGA
>JAHCKV010000179.1 GCA_026125595.1 Burkholderiales bacterium
GAGTTCCAGCGCCCGCAACGTGGCCTCGGATCCGCGCTCGGTCAACGACGACACCATGATCACCGGCGTCGGACGCAACCGCATCAATCGATCGAGGAACTCGAGCCCGTCCATTCGCGGCATCTCGATATCGAGCGTGATCACGTCCGGATTGGTGGTACGAATCATCTCGCGCGCCACGACCGGATCCGGTGCCGCGCCGACCACTTCCAGATCCGGCTCCGCGTCGATCAGCTCCGTCAGCAGCTTGCGGACGAGCGCCGAATCGTCGACGACGACGACCCGGATCTTTCTCGCGGGAGACGTTCTCGCGGTCATCGTCATGCGAACAACTCGATCTCGCCACCACCCGTGGGCTGCGGCCGGTTGATGCGCTGCATGTAATCGCTCTCCCGCGTGATCAACGTGCCGTTATGCAGATCGCGCAGCCGCTTGACCAGAACCTTGCCGGTCCGCGGAAAGAAGTAGACCTTGCGCGGAAACTCCTCGAGCAGATCCCTGGCTCTCACCGGAATGTCCTCGACCGCCAGATACTTCAGCACGAAGTCCGCGTTGCGCTGACCGACGTTGATCGTCGTCATGCTCGCCAGCACATTGCCGCCACCGAACACCTTTGCTTCCAGTTGGTGTCGCTTGGCGCCACGCTTGAGCAACTCGTTGATGACGACTTCCATCGCATAGGTACCGTAGCGCGCGGAAGTGCCGGTGGGTGACGAGACATCGCCACCGTCGGGCAGCATGAAGTGGTTCATGCCGCCGATGCCGGTACGAATATCGCGAATGCATGCCGCGACGCACGAGCCCAGCGTCGTCACCAGCACCATGTCCCGTTCGGTTACGAAGAACTCTCCCGGCATCAGCTTGGCGGCATCGAGATCGAAGCTCTTGTCGAAGTACAGATTGGATGCCACGCCCTCCATCACGGGCTCAGCGCGCATGCGGTTCTCCGCGGGATACGCGCTCGTAGACGGTCTTGCCGCGCAGACGAAACGTGTCCGACACGTGGAACAGACTCTCCGAATGGCCGACGAACAGCAGCCCGTCGGGCTGCAGCAGCGGCGCGAAACGGCGCAGGATGCCGGCCTGGGTTTCCTTGTCGAAGTAGATCATCACGTTGCGACAGAAGATCACGTCGAACGGACCGCGCACCGGCCACGCCGGTGACAACAGATTGACGGGTCGGAACGTGATCATCCGCTGCAATTCCGGTCGGACCCGCACCATGCCGGCTTGCTCGCCGGAGCCCTTCAGGAAGAATCGCCGCAACCGGTCGGGGCCGAGCCGCTCGACCTTGTCGGCCGAGTACACGCCCGCCTCGCCCTTGCGCAGCACATTCGTATCCACGTCCGAGGCCAGGATCGATACCGGCGCCTCGAAACTCGCCAGAGCCTCGACCGCGGTGATCGCAATCGAATACGGCTCTTCGCCGGTGGAAGCCGCCGAGCACCAGATCGTGGCCGGCCGACCGCGGCGGGCCTGCAGATGCTCGGCCAGCAGCGGAAAGTGATGGGACTCGCGGAAGAATGACGTCAGATTCGTGGTCAGCGCATTCGTGAATGCCTCCCACTCCGTCTCGTCGCCCTTGTCCAGCAGCACCAGATAGTCCTGGAAACGTGTGAGGCGGTGCAACCGCAGCCTCCGGGCGAGACGGCTGTACACCATGTCGGCCTTCTGGGGCGACAGCGAGATCCCGACCCGGTCGTAGATGCGTTTGCGGATCTGATCGAAATCCCGCTGCGTGTACTCGAATTCGCGGTCGCTCTGCAGAACCGCAAACGACGTCGCCGCAGTTCCGGACGCGGTGGCCATGTCAGTGGATCGGCTCGTCGGTCAAGGCCATCTCGCGCGACAGCATCAGCCGTTCGATATCGAGCAGGATCAGCATCCGATCGCCGATCGTACCGAGTCCGGTCATGCACGCGGTATCGATCTGCGACGAGAACTCCGGCGCGGGCCGCACTTCGTCGGGCGTCAGCGTCAGCACGTCGGACACGCTGTCCACCACGATACCTACCACGCGACGGCCGACGTTCAACACGATGACGACCGTGAATTGATCGTACTCGGGAACGCCGACGCCGAACTTGATCCGCAGATCGACGATCGGCACGATGATCCCGCGCAGATTGATCACGCCCTTGATGAATGCGGGCGCATTGGCGATGGAGGTCACCGCGTCATAGCCGCGGATCTCCTGCACCTTGAGGATGTCGATCCCGTACTCCTCGGACGCCAGCCGGAACGCGAGCAATTCGCGCAGTCCGCCGGCAGTCGTCGAAGCCAGGCCCATCAGGTCGGCTCTTGGTTCCGTATTCATGCGATGTCTCCGATGATGCGTCGTGGCGGATGGGGGATCAGAACTCCGACCACTCTCCGTCCGACGACCCGCCGGCTGCAGCCGCGGTGCGTGCCGGTTTCACCGCCGGTCGGGCCGGCGCCTTCACCGGCGGTTTGTTCGGCAGCCGCGCCACGTTGGTCGGCCGGTTCGGTTGCCGACGCTCCGCCAACGGCGCCGCTGTCCGCGTCGCCGGTGGCGGCGCGAAGTCGTCCGCACCCAGCTTGAAGGCCGAGACGGCGACCGACAGCGACTGGGCCTGTTCTTCGAGGCTCTCGGCGGCAGCGGCCGCCTCTTCGACCAGCGCGGCGTTCTGCTGCGTCACCTCGTCCATCTGCACGACGGCCTGATTGACCTGTTCGATACCGGAGCTCTGTTCGACGGATGCCGCCGTGATCTCGGAGATGATGTCGGTCACGCGCTTGACCGAAGTCACGACCTCTTCCATGGTCTTGCCGGCTTCGTTGACGAGTACCGATCCTGTTTCCACCTTGCCGACCGAATCGGAAATCAGCGTCTTGATTTCCTTCGCGGCGGCGGCGGAGCGCTGCGCCAGATTGCGCACTTCAGTCGCAACGACGGCGAAGCCGCGCCCCTGTTCGCCGGCCCGTGCTGCTTCGACTGCCGCGTTCAGCGCGAGGATGTTGGTCTGGAACGCGATGCCGTCGATCACCGAAATGATGTCGGCGATCTTCTTCGAGCTCTCGGCGATGGCGCCCATGGTCTGCACCACGTTGTGCACCACCTTGCCGCCCTTGGTCGCCACTTCCGAAGCCCCGATCGCCAGCTGATTCGCCTGACGCGCGTTCTCGGCGTTCTGCTTGACCGTCGACGTCAACTCTTCCATGGAGCTCGCGGTCTCTTCCAGGCTGGCGGCTTGCTGTTCGGTCCGTTGCGACAAATCCGAGTTGCCGGCCGCGATTTCCTTTGCCGCAGTATTGATGGCATCGGACGATTCGCGAATCTGCGACACCACATCGGCCATCGAATCCACCAGCGCGTTGACGCCGGAGCACAGCGCTTCGATCGACCCCGACTTGCCGTCCAGCGAAATGCGCTCGCCCAGATCACCGGCCTTCGCCGCTTCCACGACCGCCTGCGTTTCTTCGACGGCACTCTGCAACGTGCGCTCGGCCAGCACTTGATCGGTGATGTCGGTGGCGTACTTGACCACCTTGAACGGCTTGCCGTTGAAATCGAGGATCGGGTTGTAGCTGCCCTGGATCCATACTTCGCGACCGCCCTTGGCGACACGCTCGTAGCGACCCGCGTCGTACTCTCCGCGCGCGAGCTTCTCCCAGAACTGCCGGTATTCGTTGCTGTTGCGATAGGCGGTACCGACGAACATGCTGTGGTGCTGACCGCGGATCTCGTCCAGCGAATAACCCACGACGTTCAAGAAATTGGCGTTCGCATTGAGGATCCGGCCTTCGAGCGTGAACTCGACGGTCGCGAGCGCGCGATCGAGTGCCTTGATCATCGCTTCCTTGGATCTCACTTCGGTCACGTCGGCCCATTCCAGCACGTTGCCGACGTACGCGCCGCGAGCGTCGTAGCTCGCATTCACACACAGCGCGAATTTGAGATCACCGATGCTGATGTCCGTGTTGAACGGAAGCCGAGACGGATCCGCCAGCATCGTTCGCTGATGGGACGGATTCTTGTGGAACATGTCGATGCAGGAGCCGATCATCTTGTCCGGATCGAATGACGGCCATTGCTTGCGGAACACGTCGCTGTACTTCCGCAGCATCGCGCGCGTGGTGTTGTTCACGTAGATGATCTTGAAGTCGCGGTCCACCATCATGACGGCGGTCGACGTTCCGTCGAGCGCACCCTTGATCCGGACCGCCTCGTCCGCGGCCTTGCTCGCACCGGGTGCCGCCGCAGCGACCGGAGCCGCACGCTTCGCGACGCGCTTCGTTTTGGCCCGCGCCGGAGCCGGGGATACACCACCCTGTGACACGTTGTTGTCATCGGTTGCCATGTCAGCTCACCTCTCCAGAAAACGTGCGGCCTGCGCCGCGATTCGTTGCCGTTCCTCGGATTGCGGAACCGGTCGGTTCCGTTCCACCTTTCGGAGCCGGGCCCGGGGCCCGCATCCTTCGCATGCTTCGCCGATCACGCAGCCATCGGCATGTTCGCCACCTGTCGCACCAGCGCTCCGACGTCCAGGATCATCGCGACCCGGCCATCCCCCATGATCGTCGCGGCCGAGATGCCGCGGACCCTGCGGTAGTTGCTCTCCAGGTTCTTGATGACGACCTGATGCTGTCCGACCAGCTCGTCGACGAACATCGCCGCTCGCATGCCGTCGTTTTCGACCACCACCATGATTCCTTCATGAAAAGCGCGTTCGGCCGGCGGCAGGCCCATCGCCTCGTGCAGTCGCAATACCGGCACGAACTCGTCGCGCAGGCGCAGCACCATGCCGGAACCGGCGATCGTGTGGATCTGCTCCGGTCGCGGCTGCAGCGATTCGACCACCGCCATCAGCGGAACGATGTACATCTCCTTGCCGACGCCGACGGACATGCCGTCGAGGATCGCCAGGGTCAACGGCAGCCGGATCGACACCGTGCAACCGAGCCCGGGCCGGCTGTCGATGTCGACGCGGCCACCGAGCTGCAGGATGTTGCGGCGGACGACATCCATGCCCACACCGCGGCCGGAAACGTCGGTGACGGCCTCGGCCGTGGAAAACCCCGGCTCGAAGATCAGCTGGAACACTTCCTGGTCGGTCATCGTGTCCGAGACCGGCAGCCCGCGGCTTCGCGCCTTGTCGAGAATCTTCTGCCGATGCAGGCCGCGGCCATCATCGAGCACCTCGATGACGATGTTGCCGCCCTGATGGAACGCCTTGAGCGTGATCGTGCCGACCGCGGGCTTTCCGGCGGCGATCCGGTCCTCGGTCTTCTCCAGACCGTGGTCCAGACTGTTGCGCACCAGGTGCGTCAGCGGATCGGCGATCTTCTCGATCACACCCTTGTCCAGTTCGGTCTGATCGCCGACGGTTCGCAACTCGACCCGCTTACCGAGCTTGTTCGCGAGATCCCGCACCACACGCGGATAGCGGCTGAACACGAAGGCGATCGGCAGCATCCGGATCGACATCACGGCTTCCTGCAGATCTCGGCTGTTGCGTTCGAGTTGCAGCATCGCGTGCGACACGGCTTCCTGCAACGCAGGGTCCAGATGGGACGACGCCTGCACCAGGATCGATTGCGTGATCACCAGTTCGCCGACCAGATTGATCAACTGATCGACTTTCTCGACGCTGACGCGGATCGAATCACCGGCGGCCGCTTTGGCCTTGTCCGCGTCGGCTCCGTTCGCGGTGTGCGGCGCCGCGGCAATCGCTACGACCGCCGCCGTCGCCGCGATCGGATCGGTCGTGATTGCCGCCGGAACGCCTGGCGCATCGTCGAAAAAACCGAACCCCGGGTCTTCGGCGGTGATCGCGTCGGCGGTTGCGACGGCCACCGGCATGCCCGGTGCGTCGTCGAAGAAACCGAAACCCGGATCGGGTTCCGGTTCCGGCAGCGGCTCGAAGAAGCCGTAGCCGTCGTGGTCGAGCATCGCGTCGACGATACCGGCAACACTCATGGCCGGATCCGCGTCGGGTGTCGGGCCGAGCGATTCGAACTCCAGTGCATCCGGTGTCAGCACGAAATCGAGCAGATTGCGCAGTTCGGTCTCATCCGCGGTCGTATCCACGGTGATTTCCCACCGCGCAGCCTTGCGACCCCGACCCTTGGTCGCCGCCGGCGGCTGTGCCGCGATCGTTCCGAGCGCGCGCAATTCGGCGATCAGGTTGTCGATCAACACTTGCTCGCCCGGTGCGGCAAACCGCATCCGGTAGCGGCGCATCTGCAGCGCGGGTGGCGCCACGGCAACGGGCACGGCCTCCGGCGGAGCGACCGAAACCGCGGCGCCGGGCGGCGTGGACAGCTGCTGCAATCGCGCCGCCAGTCGCTTGGCATCCCCGCTTTCGAGGGGCTTCCCAGCCTGATGACCCGCCAGTTGGGAGCGCAGCACATCGCTGGCCTGCAGCAGCGCGTCGATCATGTCGGCGTCGATGTCGAGTTCCTGCCGCCGCAACCGGTCGAGCAGCGTTTCCGCCACATGGGTGAGCTCGGCCATGTCCGTGAAGCCGAAGGTGCCGGCGCCGCCCTTGATCGAATGGGCGGCCCGGAAGATGGCGTTGAGCTGTTCGAGTTCGGCACCGGCCGGATCGATCTGCAGCAGCAACGACTCCATGGACTCCAGATGTTCGGCGGCTTCGTCGAAGAACACCTGGTAGAACTGACTCATGTCGAAGCCCATGTCGGTCCTCGCCCCCTGTCCGTCGGTCCGTCGGTCAACCCAGAACTTTCTTGACGACTTCCACCAGCCGCGGCGGATCGAAGGGCTTGACCAGCCATCCGGTGGCGCCGGCAGCCCGGCCCTTGGCCTTCATCTCATCCGAGGACTCGGTGGTGAGCATCAGGATCGGCGCGGTCTTGTAGGCCGGCAGGGCACGCAGGCTCTTGACCAGGGTCAGGCCATCCATGCGCGGCATGTTCTGATCGGTGAGGACCAGG
>JAHCKV010000018.1 GCA_026125595.1 Burkholderiales bacterium
GAATACCAGCGGCACCAGCAGATACTCCAGCCGGCCACCGGTGCCGAAGCCGGCCACTGCATGGGGGCCGGCGGCGGCGCCGACCATGGCGGTCATCAGCACCATCACCAGCGTGGTCTGCAGCGTGCTGACTGAACCCACCGCGCCGACACGCAGGATGTCGACGAACAGCACGCGCTGCAGGCGGGCCCACGCGGGACGGACCACGCTGCGGCCCGACACGAGATACCACGCGAGCATCGCACCGGTGAGCGCCGTGGTCAGCAGCACCGCGACACCGCCGCCGGCGATGCCCATCGCGGGGATCGGGCCGAAGCCGTAGATCAGCGCCGGCGACAACGGGATCAGCAGCACGACGCCGACGATGATCGCCGCCGACGGCACGAACATGTTGCCGGTGCCGCGCAGCACGCTGGCCAGCGCGTTCGCGAGCCATACCAGCAGCGCGCCGCCGAACACGACGTTGGAATACTCGACCGCCGCGACGAGCGATGCGCCTTCTCCGCCGAGTGCGCGATAGATCGGTTCACCGAAGAGCAGCATCGGGGCCGTGCACAGCAGGCCGAGCGCGCTGTTGACGACCAACGCGTGCAGTACCAGTGCGTCGGCGTCGTGCCGGCGGCCACCGCCGAGGGCCCGGGCGATGGCCGACGAGATGCCGCCGCCGATGGCGCCGGCGGACAGCATCTGCATCATCATGAATCCCGGAAAGACCAGCGCCATGCCGGCCAATGCATCGCCGCCGAGCCGGGATACCCACCAGGTTTCGATCAAGCCCGTGGACGCCTGCACCAGCATTACCAGGATGTTCGGCCACGCCATGCGCAGCAGCGTCGGCACGATCGGCGCTTCCAGCAGCAGACGGGTCCGCGGATTGAGCGCGCTGCGCGCAGGCTGATCGACGGCGGCGGCCGGCAGCGGCGCGTTCACGATGGTTTCCCGGCAGAGCGTCGCGTGCGGTTGCGTTTCGTGGGGATGGCGGAGGTGGCGACCGTCGTGCCCCACGGGCTGGCCGCCAAACGTTCACGCGTCCGCTCGGTCGCGCGCGGGCCCGCTGCCAGCCGGAAATCGGGCCCGTCCAGCGGACGTCCGGTCGCGCGATCGACGAGCACCGGATCGGCGCGCGCGCCGCTCTTCGCATCCACCAGCACGACGGTTTCGCCTTCGGGTGCGAAATGCCGGTTTCCCCACGTCATCAGCGCCAGCAGTACCGGGCGGAAATCGACGCCGCGGTCGGTCAGCACATAGTCATGCCGCGGTGGATGTTCCTGGTAGCGCCGCCGTTCCAGCAGACCGGCTTCCACCAGCCCGTTCAATCGACGCGTCAGCATGTTGGGGGCGATGCCCAGATTCTTCTGAAACTGATCGAACCGCGTGAGTCCGTGGAAGGCGTCGCGCAGGATCAGGATGCTCCACCACTCGCCGACGCGTTCCAGGCTGCGGGCGATGGGGCAGGGCAATTCACCGAAAGGGGTCCGTTGCATTGACCGAGCTTAGGCGCTGTCACTATCATGATGCAAGTGAATGGTGGGAGGCACGACCAATGACAGCCATCCATGGCGCCGATAGCGGCAAGACCCGGTACTACCTGGATGAACTGCAGGTCGGGCAGCGGTTCACGACCGGCACCCATGCGCTGGATGCCGGGCAGATCAAGGCGTTCGCCGCGGCGTTCGATCCGCAACCGTTCCATCTGGACGAGGCGGCCGCGAAGGACACGCTGTTCGGCGATCTCGCCGCGAGCGGCTGGCACACCGCGGCGATCAGCATGCGGTTGATGGTCGACAGCGGTCCGCCGTTCGTGGGCGGCATCATCGGGGGCGGCGGCGAGATCGTCTGGCCGAAGCCGACGCGGGCCGGCGATGTGCTGCGGGTGGAAATCGAAGTGCTGGCGATCACGCCGTCGAAATCGCGGCCGGACCGGGGCATGGTCACGGTCCGCAACGACACGCGCAATCAGAACGGCGACATCCTGCAGACCTTCACGGCGAAGCTCGTGGTGCCGAAGCGGCCCGCCGCCGGCTGAGCCGTTTCGACGGTGCAGGCCGTCACTTGTGCCGCGGGTTCGGATCGATGTCGATGCGCGTCGGGGCCGCGGGGTTGTAGAAAAAATAGCTGAAGCGCTCGGCCGTCGGATCCGCGTCGGTGCCTGGCGGAACCTTGCCCGCGACGATCTGTTTGCGGACCGCCGCCACGAATGCATCGGCCACCTTCACGTTCGCCGTTTCGTCGCTGCCGGAACGCGCGTCGACGACGCGCACGACGCGCAATGCCGCGAGTTCCTGATCGGCACCGATCACGACGCCGAAAGTCACCGCGTACAGCGATTTCGGCGGACGTTCCCGGGCCTGGGCCGGATGGACCAGCGCGAGCACGGCGAGCATCGAAGCGAACAGCAGCAGGCGTCCCATGGGCGTCGTCCGGTTGAGGTCGCAAAATTAGACCGTTCAACGCCGACCGGTTCAAGGGCCCGGTGCGGGGCTCGCGGCTTCCAGCACCGCGTCCAGCGGTCGTCGGTACGATCGCGGCATCAACGGACCGTGGCCGAACCGCACGACGAGATCCGGTCGGCCGGAGCCGATGCCCAGATGGGCCATGAATTGTCGCCGCAGCGATGGCACTTCCACCGGTTGATTCACGAAGGCGTTGCGGATTCCCAACGCGGTAGCCTGCAGCGCGAACCGCTCGTAGCAACGCCCGGCTTCGACCCGGTGCGCTGCGTCGTCCCGTTCCGATACGAAGATTGCGATGCCGGCCGAACTGCGGATCTGCCGAGCGCAGCGGTCGTTCTCATGGCGAGGCGTGAGCAGCCGGCGCAGCAATGGTGCTCCCAGCCACCGTGGAATCGACGGGTTGCCGGTGACCGCCGCGGCGAGACCGTCGCCGTGGCGCTTCGCTTCGGCGGTGCTGAAGCGGATCCAGTGGCGCAGTTCGTCGACAAAGGCGGGATCGGTCAACTGCGCGGTGTTGCCTTGCACGACATAGTCGAGAATCGAATCCATCGCGGGTCGGTCGGTGATGAGCCGCACGTGCACGCCGTTTCCGGTGCCGGCCTGCTCGAGCAGGGCGAGGTCCGAGGCCGGCACCGAACGACCGTCGTACTCGGTCCGCGTGCATTGCCGGTCGACGATCGCGCGGAACATCGGCGTGACCGCCGGGGCGGCGGGCTGAAGGGCGATCCGCAAGCGGGGGTCGTGCGTCGCATCGACCAGCAGCGTGCCTTCCAATCCGTGCGCCCGCGCCGCCTGGATCAGGTTCTCCGCGGCGCAGCCCAGCGACACGAGCAGGTGATGGTCGTCCGGATCCACGACCGGACATCGGCGCGACCAGTCGGGCAGGATCGTGACGGCGTCGGCGTCGATACGAAAACGCCAGCATTGCGTGTTGTGACTCGAAGGTGCCAGCGTCGCGCAGCGGGCCAGCTCGCGCAGGCGGGCGCGAGGGTCGTTCGGTGATCCGATGACGGGGGCGGGATTCTGCATGGCGGGTAAGGCATTGTCCGCGCACCGTGGCAATGCGGACTGATCTGGATCAACCGAAGCCGGTGCGAGCGGGCGATGCGGTAGCATCGCGGCCCCGACACCCTCGCAGGAACGCAACGCTTGTCCGACTGCCGTTTGTTCCGCCGCACGGGAGCGTCCCGATGAACGACGCGCCGCCGCCCCGATTGGCGTTGCTCGGACTGCTCGGCGTGGCGATCGCCCTCGGCTCGGGGCACGTGTTCGCGCGGTTTGCCTTTACGCACGGTGTCAGCGTGCTGACGGCGGCCACGGTGCGCAGCGTGGCGGCGACCGTGCTGCTGCTCGGGTTGCTGCTGGTGCGTCGCCGCGGCTTGTGGCCGTTGCCGGCGGCCGCCCGGCGCGTCGCGTTTCTCGGCATCGCCATCGCGGTGCAGACGGTGCTGGTGCAGGTGGCGGTCCAGCGCCTGCCGGTGGCGTTGGCGATCCTCGTGTTCTACACGTATCCGTTCCTGACCAGCGTCGCGTCCGCCCTGATCGGCGAATCGCGATTTTCGTTGCGGCTCGGTGCCGCATTGGCAACGGCGTTCGCAGGGCTGGTTCTGGTGCTCGGGATCGGCGCGGATCGCGTCGACATCGGGGGCGTGCTGGCTGCGTTCGGAGCGGCGGCGAGCTTCACGGTGGCGCTGGTGCTGACACCGAAACTCGCGCCGGGGTTGGACCCCGTGTTGCGTACGGCTTGCACGCTCGGAACGGCCACCGTGCTGTTCATCGTGGCCGCGGCCACGTGGGGCGGATTCGCGTTGCCGGCGCCGGGTCCGGCAGCCGTGGGATTGGCGGGCCTCAGCATCTGCTACGCCGCCGGCGTCGTGGGGTTGTTCCTGCTGTTGCCGGCGGTGGGTCCGATCCAGGCGGCATTCGTGCTGAACCTGGAGCCGGTGGCGGTGGCCGCCGTTGCCTGGCTGTGGCTCGGTGAAATGCTGAGCCCGTTGCAGATCGCCGGCGCGGGACTGGTCGTGGTGGCCGTGCTCGGCTATCAGTGGCTGGTCCGCCGCTGAACGAGCCGCCGATTCATTGGGGCGTCTGCCGCGCCCGTTCCACCCGTGCCTGCGTGACCGGGTGCGTCGCAATGAACGAATAGCCGCCATCGTCGTCGTCGCCGAAAGCCTCGCTCAGCCGTTCGAGCATGTCGCCGAGCGCGGCCGGGGGAATGCCATGCCGGCGCAGCAGTCCATAGGCGTACTCGTCGGCTTCGGTTTCGAATGCCCGCGAATACGCGGTGGTGGCGAGCACGGTGGGCACGCCGACGACGGCGCCCGTCAGCGATGCGACATCGCCGGTCAGCGTGGCGATCGCGGCGGCGACGGCGGAGTTCTGGATCAGGTGGCGCATGCTGTGCCGCAGTTCCACGTGGCCGATCTCGTGGGCGAGCACGGCGAGCACCTCCTCGTCGGATTCGGCCAGTTCGACCAGTTCGTCGGTCACGATGATCGTGCCGCCCGGCAACGCGAACGCATTCGGTCCGACGTCCGGAGCCGCCCGGAACTCGAGCCGTAGTCGAGCAGCATCCGGCAGTCCGGACTTGAGGGTATCGAACGCGCTTCGGAGTTCCGCGCGATGTTCGTCGCTCAGTTCGGAAGCGGCGACCATGCCGCTGGAATCGAGCCACGACAGCGTTTCGCGGCCGAGCGCGTTCTCCGTTTCCGCCGGAATGTAGGCCGCGATGTGGCGCGCAGCCCAGGGCAGCCCGTGCGTGTAGCCACCCACCACCATCGCGATCACGAGCAGCGTGCCCACGACCGCGACCGGCCAGCGCCGCTCCAGCCACGCGACCGACCCTTCGGAGCGGCTTTCCTGCGGCAGCCCGTCGAGCAGGCGGTCGTCCGGGCATTGCACCTGGTGACCGTCGGCCAGCGCGACGAACCGGTCGGCGGTGCCGATCCGGGGGGACACCCGCACGCTCGCCACCGGATGCCGTTGCGCGATGCCGTCGCCGGCGATCAGCACCTCGGCCCCGATCCGTGTGAGTCGCACCGGTGTGCCGACCGGCGTGTTGCCGTCGAACAGTCGGCCGTGCAGCACGACGTCGGTCATAGCGACAGATCCAGATCGAAGAATTCACCGACCTCGGCGCCGGCTGCCGATACGGCGGGGCCGACGTCGCTGCGGAACCCGGACAGTTCGCCATCGGCCAGCACGCGCAGATGGTCGATGCGATAGCGGTGCGTGCGCACCACCGCCCATGGGATCGCGAGGCCGAACGATGCCAGTACCCCCAGCGCATTGGTCAGGTACAGGCCGGCCAGGCCGAGCGGTTTCAGTGTGGATTCGAAGCGCAGCGGACCCAGCTGTGTCTTGTTCCATGTCAGATTGCCGATGCGGGCCTGCACGTATGCGAACGCAAATGCGTAGCCGGCATAGATCGGGATCACCGACAGCACCAGCAGCGCCGGCGCAGTGCGTCGTCCCATGCCGATGAGGAAGATCGCCAGGCCCGTGACGATGCCGCTCGCCATCACGATCAGGCCGGCGCGGAAGTACACACCGTAGAAGTTCGACCCGGTAGCGCCGAACGTGGCCCGTTTGCCGCCGTAGCGCGTATAGGTCACGAGCAGCTTCTTCAGTCGCTGCAGCAGCACGGGGAAGAACAGCGCGATCAGGCCGAAGCCGAGACCCATCAGCACCGCCATCTTCGGGTTCTGGAGTCGTTCCGACAGCACGAAGCCGATCACCGCCAACGGCGTGAGTCCCCACGCCACCAGCACTCGCGCGGCGTCGAGATACTGGGCATCGAACCGGAACGGGATGTTGCGATACACCGAATAGCGCGCATTGAACGCCGCCGAACGGACCACGACCCAGGGGGCGAGCAGTACCAGTCCCACGATCACGAACGGCACGGCCGGTGTGTAGAACCGCCCGCTGATCCAGTAGATGCCGAACAGCGCGAATGCGACCAACCGGCCCTTGAAGATCGGAATCGGTTGGCCGAGATACTGGAACGGTGTGCCGTCGAGCCGCGTATGGGAATAGAAGTAGCGTTTGCGGCGGACCTTCGCCCACGCCGAGAACAGACTCAGCGTCAGCAGCGTAAGACACAGATTGATGATCCAGATCCGAAAGTATTCGCGCGCGGAGCCCTGGAACTCCAGCCGCAGCGGTGTCGTCTCCGGCGCTTCCGCCGACGCGATGGCGCCTTCGAGCGGCACGCGCAGGATCGGGCTGTCCGCATCGATCATTGCAGATCGATGACGATGCGGCGGCCTTCCGCCGGCAGTTCGAAGCTCGAGTTCTCCCACGTCGGAGTCTGATCCCGCAGCGGCGGATTGTTCGACAGCCCGCACGGTTCCAGGCATCGACCGGTGAACGTCGTGCCCAGTCGCTGATCGTTGTTGGTGTCCTGGTAGACGCCGACGGCATAGGTGCCGGGCGGCAGGTCGATGGGGCCGAACGTCACCGTCTTGCCGGTGACCGGCCCCATCAGCGTTTCGACCGGCGGGTGCGGCCATTGGCCGTCCGCCGCGAAGATGCCGGTCACGAGTTCGCCCGACTCCGACACCATGGCCCGTGGCTTCACGTCCATTGCGAAGCCTTCGGCATTGTCGAACACCGCCAGGTGCAGCAGGCCGTTGCGCCCCTTGAAGCCGCGCACTTCGATCTCGAGGTTGGCCGCGTGAGCGGACAGCGCGGCGAGCAGCAGCAGGACGACGGAAAGGCGGAGCATCGTGGAATCCTGTGTCGGGGAGGGACCGGCCCCGATTCTATCTGCGGTTTCGGATGAATCCGCATACCATGCCGGGCGATGTCCGCCTTCCCATCCCGCCCGCAGGAATTTCGTCCGTGATCCGATCCCGCTTCGTCGATCTGGCCAACGGCCAGCGCCTGCATTGCCTGGAAGCCGGCGCCGGCCCGCTGCTGTTGTTCCTGCATGGATTCCCGCAGTTCTCCGGCATGTGGCGTCGACAGCTCGGACACTTCTCGACGCGCTTCCACTGCGTCGCACCGGACCAGCGGGGTTACAACCTGTCGTCGAAGCCGCAAGCCGTGCGGGACTACCGGGCCCGGCCCCTGGTCGAGGACATCGTGCAGTTGGCCGACGCGCTCGGTCACGATCGCTTCGTGCTGGTCGCCCACGACTGGGGCGGCGCGATCGCGTGGAACGTGGCGGCGTGGCATCCGGATCGCGTCGAACGCCTGTTCATCTGCAATGCGCCCCATCCGATCACGCTGTTGCGCGCGTTGCGGACCGATCCGGCGCAGGTCGAGGCCAGTGCGTACATGAGCCTGTTCCGGCTGGACAAGGCCGAGCGGGTGATGGCCGAGGATGGCTACCGTCGACTCAAGCGCATGGTGTTCGAGGCGTGGGGCCGCAGTGGTGTTGCTGCGGACGACGAGACGGTCGCCGCGCACGTGGCGGCCTGGTCGCAACCGGGCGCACTGACGGCCATGCTGAACTGGTATCGCGCGTCGCCGCTGCATCCGCCGGAGCCGGACGCGCCGCTGCCGGATCTCGATCCGGCGATGTTCCATGTTCGCGTACCGACCCGGGTGCTGTGGGGCATGCGCGATGGTGCGTTGCTGCCGGGCATCCTCGACGGGCTCGATGCCCATGTCGACGATCTGCAGATCGAACGGGTGCCCGATGCGTCGCACTGGATCGTCGATGAACGCGGCGATCACGTGAACCGGTGGCTCGACGCCGGATTGTCCCGGTAGCGCGTTCGATCTGTTTCATTCACCGAAACAATTCGCGAAAGTTTGACTTCGCGGTGGCCGTCTCTAGCATATGGCGGTCGATCGATTTCGTTGAATGAAAGTCCGGGACGTCTCCGATGAACGCCGCAACGCCGGTCGAAGCCGGCATCGCATCCTCTCCGGTCGAGAAGGCCTGCCGCATCCTGCGGGTGATGGGAGACGCGCGCCATGGGCGGCTCACCGACATCGCGACGGCCGCCCGACTCGACAAGGCGACGGCGCTGCGGCTGCTGGAAACCCTCGGCCGCGAGGGCTTCGTCGTGCGCGATCCGACGACGAAGTGCTACACGTTGGGCCGCGAAGCGTTCGTGCTGGGTCTCGCCGCCCACGCGCGCACCGATCTGCGTCGACGGGTCCGGCCGGGCCTGCTGCGGCTGGTCGCGTCGTTCCAGGACACCGCGATCCTGTCGATTCCGGCCGGCATCGAGTCGGTCTGCGTCGACCTGCAGCTCGGCAGCTTTCCGATCCGCGCGAACTATCTCGACGTCGGCAGCCGGCGGCCGCTGGGTGTCGGCTCCGGCAGTCTGGCGATCCTCGCGTGGCTGTCCGACGACGAGATTGCCGCCGTGCTGCCGTATCTCGCCGACCGGCTCGACCGCTACCCGCGATTCACGCCGGCGTTTCTGGAGCAGCAGATCGCGCTCGCACGAAGGCGCGGCTATGTCGTGCTGCTCGACGCGGTCGTGGAACGGATGGGGGGCGTCGCGCTGCCGATCCGCAGTGCCGACGGAAGACCCATCGGCGCGCTGAGCATCGCCGCGTTGAGCGAGCGCATCGACGACCGCGAGACGGCGCTGGTCGCGGCGTTGCGGCGCGAGGTCGGCCTGATCGAAGCGGGTTTGCGCGATGGCGGTGGCTGACATGCGGCGTGCCCACATCGTCGGCGCCGGCAACACGGCGTTCGGACGCCTCGAAGGCCGGACCCCGCTCGACCTGATGGCCGAAGCCGCGCAACGGGCGCTCGACGACGCGGCGCTCGACCGCACCGCCATCGACGGCGTGCTGTGCGGCTATGCGACGACGCTCCCGCACCTGATGCTGGCCACGCTGTTCTGCGAACGCTTCGCGCTCGAACCCGCCTATGCCCATGCCATGCAGTTGGGTGGTGCCACCGGTGCCGCGATGGTGATGCTGGCGCGCGAACTGGTGCGCGTCGGGCGGTGCCGCAACGTACTGGTCGTCGCCGGCGAGAACCGCCTGACCGGCCAGGCGCGGGACAGCGCGATCCAGACGCTGGCCCAGGTCGGTGATGCCGATTTCGAAGTGCCCAACGGCGCTTCGGTGCCGGCCTACTACGCGCTGCTCGCGTCGCGCTATCTGCACGAGACGGGGCTGACCGAGACGGACCTCGCCGAACTGGCGGTGCTGATGCGCGCCCGCGCGGCCGAGCATCCAGACGCCCATCAGCGCACGCCGATCACGGTGGCGGATGTGCTCGCGTCCAAGTCCATCGCGTCACCGTTGAAGCTGCTCGACTGCTGCCCGATCTCCGACGGCGCGATGGCCTTGGTGATCTCGGCGGATCCGGGCCGGCGGCTGGCGGCGGCCATCGTCGGCGCAGGACAGGCGCATCGCCACCAGCATCTCTCCGCGATGGCCGATGTGCTGGATACCGGCGCTGCGATCGCGGGTCGGCGCGCATTCGACGAAGCGGGCTTCGATCGGGACCGCATCGACTATCTCGCGATCTACGACTCGTTCACGATCACGCTCGCGATCCTGATCGAGGAACTCGGATTCGCGCCGCGCGGTGGCAGCGCGCGCCGGGCCCGGGCCGGAGACTTCGCGCCCGACGGCGTGTTGCCGCTGAACACCCATGGCGGATTGCTGTCGTTCGGGCACTCGGGCGTCGCCGGCGGCATGGGACATGTGGTCGAGGCGTTCCGCCAGCTGACCGGTCGTGCCGGCGCAAGGCAGATTCCACGCCGGACCTGCGCGTTCGTCCACGGTGACGGTGGCGTGCTGTCGTCGCACGTGAGCCTCGTGCTGCAGCGGGAGGATTGACGCCGGTGTCCACCGTTACGTCATCGAACGGATTTGCGGCCGGCCTGGCCGAGCGCGAGGTGCGCTACCAGATCTGCGCCGACTGCGGCCACGTGCAGACCTTGGCCCGCCTGGCTTGCCGTTCGTGCGGCGCGAGCCGGCTCGAATGGCGGCGCGCAGCGGGCACGGGTGCCGTGTTCGCGGTGACGGTGGTATCGCGGGCGCCGTCGGACGAATTCCGCGCCCTCGCGCCGTATACGCTGGTGCTGGTCGATCTGGACGAAGGGTGCCGGATCATGGGGCACGCGGAGCCCGGCGTGCAGATCGGCCAGCGGGTGGTCGCGGACTTTTTCGATCATGGCGGGCGCACGCTGCTGCGGTTCCGATCGCCATGAGCTGAACACGGAAACGGAACACCGGAACTCGAAACGGGAAACGTGGAGTCCGGCATCGAAAAACGATATCGGGGATGGAGAACGACGTGAAGACGATCCGCATCGGTGCGGGTTCGGCGTGGTGGGGCGACCGCATCGAGCCCGCCGCGCTGAGCGCCGCGAAAGGTCAGCTGAACTACCTGTGTTTCGAGACCATGGCGGAGGCCACGATCTCGGCCGCGCAGGTGCGCAAGCGTCGGGATCCGGAGTTCGCCGGGTACGACACCTATCTCGACGACCGGTTCGACGCGGTGCTGGGCCATTGCCTCGCGAACGGCACCCGCATCATCAGCAACCAGGGCTGGATCAACCCGGAAGGCGCCGCCGACCGGATCGTGCATCACCTGCGCAAGCTGGGTCGCCGCAACGTGCGCGTCGCGTGCGTGTCGGGCGGCATCATCACCGACCGGCTGCCGTCGCTGGCGCAGACCATCCTCGAAACCGGTGCGCCGATCGCATCGCTGGGCGACAGTCTGGTTTCCGCCGAGGCCTATTTCGGTGCCGAGCCGATCGTCGCAGCGTTGCACGACGGTGCGACCATCGTCGTCGGCCGCGTCGCCGATCCGTCGTTGTTCCTCGCGCCGATGATGTTCGAGTTCGGTTGGGCGGCGGACGATTTCATGCATCTCGGACAGGGCGCGGGCGTCGGCCATCTGCTCGAATGCGCCGCGCAGGTCACTGGCGGTTACTTCGTCGACCCGGGTTTCAAGGATGTGCCGGAGCCGTGGAATATCCGGGTCTCGATCGCGGAAGTTTCCGAGAACGGTGACACAATACTCAAGGTCGCCGGCACCGGCGGTGCGGTCAACCGATGACGGTGCTCGAACAGATGCCAGTAATGAGTGCACGATCCGGCGAACTACATCACGCCGTCGTCGTCGACTTCACGACCGCGGCGGTCGAAGATCGGCCCACCGCGTGCGTCCGCGGCATGACGGGCAAGCCCTGACGCCGACGCTGAAGGTCTCGGTCGGTGCACAGGAAGTGCTGCTGGGTCGGTGAGGACATGTTCTTCTACGCCGGTCCCGGTGCGCTGAACAAGGCGCGTCTCGCGAAGCGCGTGCTCGAAGAGCGGTTCAAGATCGTCAAGCTCGATGCCGAGGAAGTCCGCATCGATTTTCTCGGCGTCAACGCGATCCACGGCCCGATGTCGCCGACGCCGGCGGTGGAGCCGTATGAAGTCGCCGTGCGTGTTTCGGCTCGCGCGAAGACGCGCGCCGAAGCCAACAAGGTGGGTCGCGAGGTGGACGGCATGGGGGTGTCGGGGCTCGGATCCACGGGCAAGCGCATTCCGTTCGGCGACCGCGTCCGTGAAGTCATCGGCGTCTGGTCGACGCTGGTCGACCGCACGCAAGTCGAACCCGTCGTGTCGATCCGGGAGAGCTGATCATGAAAGTCACGTTGCGTCGGGTGGCGCATACGCGGTCGGGCGACAAGGGCAACACGTCCAACATCAGCGTCATCGCCTATCGCCCCGAGTTCTATCCGCACATCAAGGAACAGCTCACCGAAGAGCGGTTCAAGGCGCACTACGACGGCGTCGTTCGTGGTCGTGTGCTGCGCTATCCGATCGATCGACTGGCGGCGATGAACTTCGTTGCCCACGAGGCGCTGGGCGGTGGCGTGTCGCGCAGCCTGTGCCTCGACAACTACGGCAAGACACTGGCCGCGGCGATCCTGACGTTCGAGCTGGAGATTCCCGATGCGTTGAGCGGTCTGCTGCGGGGCGACGGACGATGAGCGATCTGCTGCGCGCCGTGGTCGACCCGCAGTCGATCGCCATCATCGGCGCCTCCGACAATCCGAACAAGATCGGTGGCCGTCCGATCCTGTTCATGCAGCGGCATGGGTATCGCGGCACGATCTATCCGGTCAACCCGATGCGGGCTGAAGTGCAGGGCATCAAGAGCTATCCGTCGGTGGCCGATCTGCCGGAGGCGCCGGACCTGGCGTTCGTCGCCGTCGCGGGAGAAGAAGCGGTCCGCGCGGTCGAGGCGTGCGCGGCGCGCGGCGTCAAGGCGGCGGTGGTCATCGCATCGGGGTTCGGCGAAGTGGACGACGCCGGGCGTGTCACGCAGCGTGCAATGGTCGAATCGGCGCGGCGGTCCGGCATGCGGATCATCGGTCCGAACACGCAGGGACTCGCCAACTTCGGCACCGGCGCGATCACCAGCTTCTCGACGATGTTCATCGAAATGCCACCCGAGGACGGACCGGTGGCGGTGATCAGCCAGAGTGGCGGCATGTGCGCCACGACCTATGGCCTGCTGCGGGCCGATGGCATCGGCGTGCGCCATGCCCATGCCACCGGCAACGAAGCGGATGTCACCGTGGCCGAACTGGCGTGGGCGGTGGCGCAGGATCCGGGCGTCAAGCTGATCCTGCTCTACATGGAATCGATCGCCGATCCCGACATGCTGGCCCGGGCGGCGCGAATGGCGCGGGAGCGCGACGTGCCGATCGTCGCGATCAAGGCCGGTCGATCGGTGCGGGGCCAGCAGGCAGCGAGTTCGCATACCGGCGCGCTCGCCAACGAAGATCGCGTCGTCGACGCGTTCTTCCGCCAGCACGGCATCTGGCGCGTGCCGGACCCGCAGACGCTCGCCGCTGCGGCGCCGATGTACCTGAAGGGCTGGCGGCCCGACGGGCGCCGCCTGGTCGTGGTCAGCAACTCCGGCGCCAGTTGCGTGATGGGTGCGGACGTCGCCGAAGATCTCGATCTGTCGTTGGCGCCGTTGTCTGCCGCCACCCGCAGCGCGCTGGCGGCGAAGCTGCCCGGGTTTGCCGCAACCGGGAACCCGATCGACATCACGGCGGCGCTGCTGTCCAACAGCGGCTTGTTCGGTGACGTGTTGCCGATCATCGCGCGGGACCCCGCGGCCGATCTGTTCTTCATCCATATCCCGGTCTCCGGTACCGGCTACGACGTGCCCGCGTTTGCGCGCGACACGGCGAATTTCGCTGCGGCGACGGGAAAGCCGGTCGCTGTCGCCGCCTGGCAGGCGCCGGTGGCCGCGGTGTTCCGGGCGGCCGGTGTGCCGACCTACGCCAACGAAGCTGCGGCATTGGGGGCGATAGCGCAGTTGGTCGACCACACGGCGCTGCTGCGCAGATCGTCGGTGGATTGGCCGGACGACATGCCGGTAGCGCTGCCCGACGTCGCGGCGCCGTTCCTCAACGAGGCCGACAGCCTTGCGTTGTTGCAGACGCGGGGATTGCCGGTGATCGCCCATCGGTTGTGCCGTGACCGCAACGCCGTGGGCGCCGCCTTCGATGCGATCGGCGGGCCGGTGGCGGTGAAAGCCTGCTCGGCCGACGTGCCCCACAAGTCCGAACACGGGCTCGTGGCACTGAACGTCGCGAGCGCCGCGGCCGCGATGGACTGCTTCGACAGTCAATGGGCCAGGCTCGCCGCGATGAAGGCGTCCCGTGACGGCGTCATCGTCGCCGCGATGTCGCGCGGTCGCCGCGAGTTCGTCGTCGGCGCACGGCTCGATCCGGTGTTCGGGCCGGTCGTGATGGTCGGCGACGGCGGCAAGTATGTCGAAGCGCTGAAGGATTTCGTGCTGCTGCTGCCGCCGTTCGACGCCGATGCCGTGAAGCGGGCGCTGCGTCGCCTGCATATCGCACCGCTGCTCGACGGCGTGCGCGGTGAGCCGCCGCTCGAGGTCGACGCGCTGGCCGACGTGGCCGTCGCCGTCGGCCGATTGATCCGCGCGGCCCGTGGCGCGATCGCGTCGATCGATCTCAATCCGGTGCTGGTCGGCGCGGTCGGCGAAGGCGCGACGATCGTCGATGCCTTGGTGGAGCGCGGGCGCGGCGACGGTTGACCGGCGGGGCACCGCGGCTCGACGGCAGAACAACAACAGATTCGCAGGAGGAGTGCCATGCAGCAGATCGTGGGTATTGCAGTGAAGCGTCGCCGGACCCTGTTGGCCGGCGTGGTACTGGCCGGCACCATGGCGTTTGCGCCGACCTTGTTCGCCGCCGACACGTCGCCGATCAAGGTCGGCTGGATCTCGTCGCTGACCGGGCCATTGTCGTCGGCCGCGCTGGCGGAGAACCAGGGCGTGAAGTTCGCGATCGACGAGATCAACAAGGCCGGCGGCATCAACGGGCGGCCGTTGGAGCTGCTGACGCGCGACACCGGCGGCGATCCGACCAAGGCGGTGAACTTCGCGAATCAGCTGGTGCACAGCGACAAGGTGGCGTTCATCATCGGGCCGGTGAATTCCGGTGAATCACTGGCGACGATTCCGATCGTCGCGAAGGCGGGCGTGCCCAATATCGTGATCGCCGCCGTCGACGAGCTGACCAATCCGGTGAAATATCCGCGCGCGTTTCGCGTCATCAACACGAGCGAGCAGTGGATTCGTACCGCCAACCACTACGCGCTCGACGTGCTGAAGCACCGGAAGGTCGCGATCATCGGTGACACGACCGGCTACGGGACCGACTCGGCGAAAAAGGCGGCGAAGCTGCTGGAAGCGGCCGGCGCCAAGCCGGTGTACTCGGTGCTGGTCGACCCGAACAAGACCAGCCTCAGCGACGAGATGGAGAAGGCGCGCGCCGCCGGTGCCGACGTCGTGATGCCGTGGTCGGCGGCGACCGGATTGCTCGCGCGGATCCTGAACACGCGCGGCGACATGCAATGGGATGTGCCCGTTGTGGGCCACCCGTCGCTGATGGCGCTGCCGATCCGCAACCTGCTGAACAAGCCGACGTACTGGGAGAACACCTATTCCGCCGGCTACGTCAGCACGACCTACGGGGCCGACGGCAAGCTCCCCGAGCGGACCCAGAAGCTGATGGATGCGATCCGGCCGTCGCTGGGCGGCAAGATCGAATTCACGTTCTGGTGGGTCGCGCTGGGCTACGACGCGGTCAAGGTGATCGAGCATGCGGTGAAGAAGGCGGGCTCCACCGATCCGAAGGCGATCCAGGCTGCCCTCGAAAGTACCCGGGATCTGAAGGGTGTCTACGGCGACTACGGCTGGGGACCCCAGGACCGCAACGGGTTTCCGGATGCGGGCATGGTGGTCAACAAGGCCAACACGTTCAAGGAAGGCTCCTTCGAACGTGCACCGCAATAGTGTCTGCGGGTACCGACGCTCTGGAATCGGATTGCCGGTTCCCGATCGTCATGGAACGGGAATGACCGCATGTTGACCGTACTCGTCACAGGCCTCGCCGTCGGCGCGCTGTATGCCGCCGCGGCCCTGGCCTACAACGTGATGTACTCGACGTCGAAGGTGCTGAGCCTCACCACCGGCCACATCTTCATGCTCAGCGGCGTGTTCGGCGCGTTCTTCATCGGTGAGCTGGGCCTGCCGATGCCGGTCGGTTTCGTCGGAGCCATCGCGATCGGCACGCTGTTCGGTGTCGTCACCGAGTTCGTCGCGATCCGCCGCGTGCTGGCGCGATCGGACGAGCATCTGTGGTTGCTGAGCACGCTGGCGGTTGCGACCATCGTGCAGCAGTCCGTCGGCCTGTGGTGGGGTACCGAGCCGAAGCCGTTTCCGCGGCTGATCCCGCAGGACTTCTCGGCCGGCATCTGGGACCAGAAATACTGGTTGCCGATCGCGACGATCGCCGTACTGGTCGTCGGGCTCGAGCTGTTTCAGCGCCGCACGTTGCTCGGCAAGATCTTCCTCGCGGTGTCCGAAGATGCATTCGCCGCGCGGGCCCGCGGCGTATCGGTCAATCGGGTGCGGGCGTTGTCGTATGCGTTGGCCGGCATCCTCGGCGCGGTGGCCGGGTTCGCCGCCGGGCAACTGACGTTCGCCTACTTCGCGCTCGGCCTCACGCTGACATTGAACGGCTTCATCGCGCTGGCCGTCGGCGGGCTCGGCAGCAATCTCGGCGCGGTGGTCGGTGGCCTCGCGCTCGGACTGTTGACCGCATCCGCCACGTATTTCTTCGGCGGCGAGTACCAGCAGACCATCGCAGTCGGCCTGCTGATGCTGTTGCTGCTGGTGAAACCCGAAGGGTTGTTCGGCGCCAAACGGACGCGACACGTATGAATCTGCGCAATCCTCGTCTGCCGTTGCTGGTGGCCGGAGCCGTTGCGGCCGTGACACTGCCGTTCTGGGCCGGTGATGTCTATCGGGTCCATCTCGCGACGTTGATCGCCGCGTACTGGATTCTCGTGTCGGGTCTGAACCTCGTCGTCGGCTTCACGGGACTGCTGTCGGTCGGCCACGTCGGCTTGCTGGCCATCGGGGCCTATGCATTCGCGATCCTCGCGGGCACGCACGAGATCAACCCGTTCGTGTCGCTGGTGATCGCCGGTGGAGTCGGTGGCGTCTGCGGCTTCCTGCTCGGACTGCCGTCGCTGCGCCTGCCGGGGTTCTACTTCGCGATGGCGACGCTCGCGTTCGCGCTGATCGTCACGGAAGTGACGTTGGCGCAGCAGGAACTGACCGGTGGCGGTGCCGGTATCGCGGTACCGGGTTTCGGCGGTCCGTTCGAGTCGCCCGACGGCTTCTACTGGCTCGTGGCCGGTATTGCGGTGCTGTTCACGGTATTCACGTGGAATGTGTCGCGGCGCATGTGGGGCCGCGCGATGATCGCGCTGCGCGACAGTGACGTCGCGGCGGCTTCGGTCGGCGTGCCGGTCTACAAGGTGAAGCTGACGACCTTCACGTTCAGCGGCGTCGCGGCCGGCGTGGGCGGCGCGTTGTTCGGTGCGCTGCAGAGCTACATCACGCCCGAGACCTTCGTGTTCGAACTGGGCATGTTCTTCTTCATCTGCATCGTCATCGGTGGCCGCGGCGTGATCCTGGGCCCGTTCGTCGGCACCATCGTGCTGACGGCGCTGCCGGAGTTCGTCGCACCGCTGGCCAACCTGGGCCAGTTCTTCTACGGCGCGCTGCTGCTGATCGTCGTGCTGCTCGTGCCGGAGGGCATCGGCCATGTGTTCACGTGGTTGCGCGAACGGCGATCGCCGCGGACCACGGACAAGCAGGTTGTGACGCCGGATCTCGAACGGCTCGCCGCCGCCATCCGCGCGGGGCGTGAAGCATGAGCGTGGCGGACGTCGCGGCATCCGGCGGGCTGCAGGCCACGCGCGTGACCAAACGCTTCGGCGGTGTCGTCGCCGTGGACGCCGTTTCGCTCGATCTGCGGCCCGGCGAGATCCATGGCCTGATCGGACCGAACGGAAGCGGCAAGACGACGTTGCTGAACCTGCTGTCCGGCTACTACGCCATCGACGACGGGACGATTGTTCTCGATGGTGAAACGCTCAATCGCACCCCGGTGCAGCGCCGGCCGTTTCTCGGCGTCGCGCGGACGTTCCAGAAGCCGCGGTTGCTGGGCAGTCTCAGTGTGCTCGACAACGCGATGCTCGGTGGTTGGCGCGATGCGCGTGCCGGTTTCGTCGGCACGGCGCTGGCGCTGGGCCGGGCACGCCGCGACGACGCCGTATTGCGGGCCCGGGCGCTGGAGCTGCTGCATGGCGTCGGACTTGGCGGCGTGCTCGACCGTCGCGCGAATCAGCTCGATCATGCGGAGCAGCGGTTCCTCGAAATCGCGCGTGGATTGGCGATGCGGCCTCGTTTCATCCTGCTCGACGAGCCGGCCGGCGGCTTGACGGAGCACGAGATCGAACAGCTGGCGCGGGTCGTGACGACGCTGCGCGATGGTGGCATCGGCGTGCTCGTCGTCGAGCACCATACCGACTTCGTGTTCCGGATCTGCGACCGCGTGACGACGCTGAACCTGGGTCGGATGATCGCCCAGGGGTCGCCGCAGCACGTGCGCAACGATCCCGAAGTGATCCGCGTCTACCTCGGAGCCTGACATGACGACGAATGCGAACCGATCGTCGCGACCGGTGCTGCTGGACGTGGCCGGACTCCATGTCGCCTATGGCAAGGCGGAAGTCGTGCACGGCGTCGACATCCGCGTGCACGAAGGCGAGTTCGTCGTGCTGTTGGGGCGCAACGGTGCGGGCAAGAGCACGCTGCTGCAGGCCGTTTCGGGCCTCATTCCAAAACGGGCCGGGGCCGTGCGATTCGCGGGCCGCGACATCACGGCGACGGCGCCGCGAGACATTTCCCGCGACGGCGTCGTGCAGGTGCTCGAAGGGCACCGCGTCTTCACCGGCCTCACCGTCGAAGACAATCTGATGATCGGCACCTACGCACGCAACCGGCGCGGCGATCGCTCGAAGCTGGCCCGCATGTACGAGCTGTTTCCGGAACTCGCCGAGCGCCGGCATCAGGCGGCGTCGCGGCTGAGCGGTGGTCAGCAGCAGATCCTGGCCGTCGCGCAGGGCGTGATCGGTGAACCGCGACTGCTGATGCTGGACGAGCCGTCGGGGGGCCTGGCGCCGCTCGTGGTCGATCGCATCCTGCGGGTCGCGAAGGATCTGTGCGCCGCCGGCGTCGCGATTCTGCTGGTCGAGCAACTGGTGCGCGAGGCGCTGAAGTACGCCGACTATTGCTATCTGGTCGAGACCGGCCGTATCGGCGGCGAGGGCACGCCGGATGAAGTGCGCGCCGGCGAGACGATCCGCCGGATCTATCTGGGCGGCGATGCGCCGGCGACGGTGCCGTAGCCGGCGCGGCGCTTCATCCGTACACCGGCTCGCAGCGGATATCGGTCTTCACCGAGTTCGCGATGAAGCAGGCATCGTGGGCGCGATGGTGCAGATCGTCGATGACCGCGCGCGCCGGTGGCGCTTCGGCTGAGAACACGACCTGCGGCCGCAGCGTCACCTGCGTCATCGCGAGTCGACCCTCCGCATTCTTTTCCATCACGCCCCAGGGTCGGTCGAGATAGCGATCGACGCGCAGTTTCTGTTTGGCGGCGAGGGCCAGGA
>JAHCKV010000180.1 GCA_026125595.1 Burkholderiales bacterium
GCTGCACGAGATCCGCACCGTGCAGGCCTACGGTCACGAAGCCGAGGACAACCGTGATTTCGGGGTGCGGGTCGAAGCGGCGTTCGCGGCCGCTCGACTTCGTATCGGCATGCGTGCCGGTCTGGTCGCCGCGATGATCCTGCTGGTTTTCGGTGGTGTCGGCGTGATCCTGTGGATCGGCGGCCACGATGTGATGGCGGGCCGCATCACGCCGGGCGAACTGTCGGCCTTCGTGTTCTACGCGTCGATGGTTGCCGCGGCAGCCGGTGGGCTGAGCGAAGTGATCGGTGACCTGCAGCGGGGGGCGGGTGCCGCGGAACGGCTGGCCGAAATCCTGAACACGCAGCCGGAAATCGCGGCGCCAGCGGTGCCGGTCCCGATGCCGGAGCCGCCGGTGGGTCGCGTGACGCTGGAGCAGGTGTCGTTCGCGTATCCGACGCGGCCGGTGCCGCCGGCATTGCACGAGTTGAGTCTCGACGTGCAACCCGGCGAGACGCTGGCGCTGGTCGGTCCGTCCGGCGCCGGAAAGTCCACCGTGTTCCAGCTGCTGCTGCGTTTCTACGATCCGGCGGCGGGAACGATCCGCATCGACGGTATCGATCTGCGGACTGCGGATCCGGCGGCGATCCGCCGTCGCATCGCCGTGGTGCCGCAGGAGTCCGCGATCTTCGCGGCCAGTGTCCGCGAGAACGTCCGTTACGCGCGTCCGACTGCTACGGATGCCGATGTCGAAGCCGCCTGCAAGTCCGCATTCGCGGACGAATTCGTGCGGGCGCTCGATCGTGGCTACGACACATTCCTCGGCGAACGCGGTGTGCGGCTGTCGGGTGGGCAGCGGCAACGGCTCGCCATCGCCCGGGCGATTCTCACCGACCGGCCGATCCTGCTGCTCGACGAGGCCACGAGCGCGCTCGACGCGGAGTCCGAACGCATGGTGCAACAGGCGCTGGAGCGGTTGATGCACAGCCGCACGACGCTGGTGATCGCCCATCGCCTCGCGACGATCAAGACTGCGACGCGCATCGCCGTGATCGACCAGGGCCGTCTGGCGGGGTTGGGCACCCACGAGCAATTGCTCGTGGGCAACCCGTTGTACGCGCGCCTCGCCGCGCTGCAGTTCAGCTCTTGAACGGACTGGCGGTCGCGAGCCACAGCGCGATGCCGGTGGCGATGATGAAGGCGCCGTCGGTCACGCCCGCTGCCAGGAACAGCTTGGTTTGCAGCTTGTCCATCAGTTCGGGTTGCCGCGCGGACGCTTCGAGGAAGCGGCTGCCGAGCAGGCCGATGCCGATGCAGGATCCGATGGCGCCCATCCCGATCAGGTGACAGACGGCGAGGGGAAGCAGGTCGATGCCGTTCATGGTGACTCCCGGTTGGTGAAGAAATCGCGGTTGATGTCCACGGGCCCATGGTGCGTTTCGGCGGCTTCGAAATCGATTACCTGCAAAGTAATAAACAGGGCTGCGTGCGGAATATCACGTTACTTGCCGTGTAATGCGGTTCCATCGGTAGAATGCGCCCCCAGCAAAGGCGCTTGATGCCCTCGCGAATGGCTTCGTTCGACGAACGTGGCTTGTGTTCACTCTTTTCTGGGACCTCTATGGCAATTGCAAAGAAGGCCGCGAAAGCGCCGGCCAAGAAGAAAGTCACGAAGACCGCAGCCAAAGTCGTGAAGGCCAAGGCACCCGCCAAAGCCAAGGCCAAGGCGCCCGCCAAGGCCAAGACCACCCGGGCTGCAAAGGCGGCACCGGCAGCGCAGAAGCCCATCAAGACGTCGTTCACCAAAGCCAGCCTGGCCGCTCATCTGGTTGCGCAGACCGGCTTCGAACCGAAGATCGTGAAGACGGTGCTGGCTTCCCTCGAAGCGACGGCGCTCGCTTCCATCAGCAAGAAGGGCCTCGGCGAATTCACGCTGCCCGGCCTGCTGAAGATCGCCGCGCAGAAGGTGCCGGCGAAGAAGCGCCGCTTCGGCAAGGACCCGTTCACCGGCACGGAACGCTGGTTCGACGCCAAGCCCGCCACGGTGCGGATCAAGGCGCGCGCCCTGAAGAAGCTGAAGGACGCCGCTCTGTAATTGCGTAGTCTTCGCCGCCCGGATGTGGTGCGCCTGCACCGCGTTCGGGCGCGTTCCGGGTTCGAAGTCGCGCTGCGGTGTCCTCCGCGGCCGTCGATTCCCAGTGAAGCGTCATCGGTGGACCGCGTCCGCGGTCGTGGTGCGCACATTGCTCCGGGCTCGTCGGGGCCGGAAGGTCATCCGGCGCCGATGTTTCGTTGCGACCGGTATGCCTCGCTCCCCACGCCGACAGACCTGACACGAGAGAACGTCGATGCTCCCCCAAGCCTTCAAAGCCGCCGCGGTCCAGTTCGAACCGACGATGTTCGACAAGGAACGCAACGTCACCCGTTTGCTCGCCATGGTGGAAGAAGCCGCCAAAGCGGGTGCCGCGCTGGTGGTGACCCCCGAGATGGGCATCACCGGCTATTGCTGGTACGACCGCGATGAGGTCGCGCCATTCGTCGAACCCGTGCCGGGCCCGACGACCGATCGCTTCGCCGCGCTGGCCGGGCGTGTCGGCTGCCACGTCGTGATCGGCATGCCGGAAGTCGATCCGGCCACGGGCCTCTACTACAACAGCGCCGTGCTGATCGGACCGGAAGGCGTGGTCGGTGTCCATCGCAAGACCCACCCGTACATCTCCGAGCCCAAGTGGGCGGCGTCCGGTGATCTCGGGCACGCCGTGTTCGACACGCCGATCGGCCGCATCGCGATGCTGATCTGCATGGATATCCATTTCATCGAGACCGCGCGCCTCGCGGCCCTCGGGGGTGCCGACGTCATCTGCCACATCAGCAACTGGCTGGCCGAGCGCACGCCGGCGCCGTACTGGATCAGCCGCGCGATGGAGAACGGCTGCTATCTGATCGAGAGCAACCGCTGGGGCCTGGAGCGCACGGTGCAGTTCAGCGGTGGCAGCTGCATCATCGACCCGGACGGCAGCATCGCCGCCGTTGTCGATTCGGGCGACGGCATCTGCTACGGCACCGTCGATCCGGCCCGCGCGCGCCGCCGCGAAGTGCTCGGCGAATCCGTCTTCGCGCAGCGCCGGCCCGAGCTCTACATGAATCTGCTGACCAACACGTTCCTGTGGAACCCGGCGGACTTTTTCACGCTGTACGGCCATGATCCGCTGCCCGCGGGCCGGCGCTCGGTGGTGTCCGTCGCGCAGTTCACGTCGAGTGCCGACGTCGATGCCAATCTGCTGCGCATCGAGCAACTGGCCGCTGAAGCCCAGGCGCGGGATGGCGCCGAGCTGGTCGTCTTTCCGGAACTGGCGATCTGCGGGCTGCAGGATCCGCGGCGGCAGGCCCAATCCGCCGACGGTCCGGCAATCGGACGCCTGGTCCGTTTCGCGATGGCGCGCGGGCTGTATCTGGTCGTGGGCTTCGCGGAGCGCGACGGTGATGCGTTCCACAACGCCGCGGTGCTGGTCGGCCCCGAGGGCCTGATCGGCGTCTATCGCAAGACCCATCTGGCGACGGCCGATCGCGTGTGGGCCGTCGCCGGATCGGCGTGGAAAATCTTCGATACGCGCATCGGCCGCATCGGCGTGCTGATCGGCCATGACGCATCGTTCCCCGAAGCGGGGCGCTCATTGGCGCTGCTGGGCTGCGACCTGATCGCATGCCCCGCGGCACAGCGTGCGTGCTTCACCGGCGCCCACGCCGGCACTGCAGTGCGACAGAACTATCCGATTCCGACCGGCGCCGATCCGATGCACTGGCATCTGTATCGCGCCCGCGGTGGCGAGAACAACGCGTACTTCGCGTTCGCCAATGCCGTCGATCCGGCGACCGGCGCCGGGGGTGCCAGTGGCATATTCGGACCCGACACCTTCTCGTTCCCGCGGACCGAGAAGCTGGTCTGGGCCGATGAAGGCATCGCGAGTCTCACCATCGACACGACCGCGATCGCCGGCAGCCCGTATCCGACCAATGTCGTGCGGCGCAAGGACATCGTGCTGATGCGGTTGCCGCATCACTACAAGGCGTTGATCGCGGGTGCGCTCGGTTCGATTCCGGGAGAGACTGCCGGCCGGCCGGCAACGGAGGCGGCCACGTTTGCCTGATCCGCGCGTATCGGCAGTCCGACATCCGGGTGTCCCCGGCTGTCGGGGTGCCGAGCGGGGCCTGCCCCGGGGCCCGTAGAATTCCGTCCTTGTACATGCACCCGTGTCGAAAGGACGATCATGATTGAAGTTGCAGCAAACGCTCCCACCCCGGCAGCCTCCGGTGTCCGTATCGAGGAATTGTCCGCCGCGGGCGGACGCAAGGTCGCCATTGCGACGCTCGATGCGCCGAAATCGCTGAACTCCATCACGCTGTCGATGGTGCGCGCGCTCGACGCCGCGCTGATCCGCTGGCAGGACGATCCGTCGATCGCCTGCGTGCTGCTGCACACCGATCTGGACAAGGTTTTCAGTGCCGGCGGCAACATGCGCGCGATCCGCGAAGCGGCGCTGGCCGCACCGGGTGTGGTGCCGAATCCGGATGCGGTCGCGTTCTTCGGCGAGGAGTACCGCCTCGACTATCGCATCCACACCTACGCCAAGCCCATCGTCTGCTGGGGTGGCGGCATCGTCATGGGTGGCGGGCTGGGCCTGATGGCCGGCGCGAGTCATCGCATCGTCACCGAGACCACGCGCATCGCGATGCCGGAGATCAACATCGGTCTGTTTCCCGATGTGGGCGGCAGCTGGCTGTTCCATCGCATGCCCGGCCGCACGGGGTTGTTCGCCGGCCTGACCGCGGCGCCGCTGAATGCTGCCGACGCGCTGTTCACGGGGCTTGGCGATTACGCGCTGCCGCAGTCCGACCGCGCGGGATTGCCGCAAGCGCTGGCCGCCATCGACTGGAGCGATTCGGATCACGCCAACCACGTGACCCTCGATCGTTGGCTGCGTGCCCGCAGCGATGCGGCGGCGGTGCCACTGCCCGACGGTGAGATGCGCACGCATTTCGACACGATCCAGCGCATGACCGAAGGTTCCGATCCGCTGGCGATCGCGGCGCGCATCACCGGCTACGGCGGCGAATCCCACTGGCTGCAGCAGGCGGCGAAGACCCTGGCCAAGGGTTCACCGGTCACGGCAGCCCTGGTGTGGACGTTGTGGCATCTGAACCGCTTCGCCAGTCTCGCCGATGTGCTGCGCACCGACCTGACCGTCGGCGTGCAGTGCGCCGCCCACCACGATTTCATCGAGGGCGTGCGCGCGGTGCTGGTGGACAAGGACCACACGCCGCGCTGGCAGTACCCGACCCTGGCCGAGGTGCCCGACGCGTTGATCGAGGAGCATTTCGTCGAACCGTGGAAGGTGCATCCGCTGGCCGACCTGTGAGCGTGTCCTGATCGTCGCGTCGCCATGCTGACCGCGCTGGCTGTTGCCAACTACCGCACGCTGCGGGATCTGGTGCTGCCGCTGGCGCAGCTCAATGTCATCACCGGTGCCAACGGTGCCGGCAAGTCCAACGTCTATCGAGCGCTGCGCCTGCTGGCCGAGACGGCCCAGGGACGCGTCGTGCCGTCGCTGGCGCGGGAAGGTGGTCTGCCTTCGGTGCTGTGGGCGGGGCCGGAACAATTCTCCCGCGCGATGCAGCGTGGCGAACAACCGGTGCAGGGCGGGCCGCGCAAGACGC
The DNA here is from genome assembly GCA_026125595.1 of Burkholderiales bacterium. Lineage (GTDB taxonomy): Bacteria > Pseudomonadota > Gammaproteobacteria > Burkholderiales. The sequence continues at coordinate 5,695 of JAHCKV010000180.1, forward strand.
CGGTGCATCTGCGCCTGGGATTCGGTGGTGACGAGTTCGGCTATGCCATCGATCTCGGATTGCCACAGAACCAGGCTCCGGCGTTCTCGCTCGACCCCGAGATCAAGCGCGAATGCATCTGGAACGGACCGATCCTGCGGCCGTCCGCGCTGCTGGTGGAACGCCGCAATGCCATGGTCCAGTCGCGCGGCGACGATGGCGAATGGACGATGCTCAATCGCGGCGTGCCGGTGTTCGACAGCATGATGACCCACTGCGCGGACGCGCGCACCGCGCCCGAGATGCTGGCGTTGCGCGAGCAGATCCGCGCGTGGCGCTTCTACGATCATTTCCGGTCGGACCCGGATTCGCCGGCGCGGCGACCCCAGGTCGGAACCCATACGCCGGTGCTGGGGCACGACGGTGCCGACCTGGCGGCGGCCTGGCAGACCATTCGCGAGATCGGCGATCCCGAGGCCTTGAATGCGGCGGTGGAAGATGCCTTTCCCGGTGCCGGCGTTACGGTGAAGTCCGAGGCGGGCTGGTTCTCCCTCGAGATGCGCCAGCACGGATTGCTGCGACCGCTGCAGGCGGCCGAACTGTCGGACGGCACGCTGCGCTACCTGCTGTGGATCGCCGCGCTGCTGACGCCGCGACCGCCCGGCGTGCTGGTGCTGAACGAACCCGAGACCAGCCTGCATCCGGACCTGCTGCCCGCCCTCGGGCGACTCATCGCCCAGGCGACGAAACGCTCCCAGGTGCTGGTGGTGTCCCACGCACCGCGTCTGCTGGCGAGCTTGCAGCAGCAGCGCGGCTGCAACGCGCTGCAGCTGGAGAAGGTGCTGGGGGAGACGCGACTGGTCGATGCCGACGACATCGATCTGCCCGCCTGGCGCTGGCCGGAACGGTGAACCGCTGAGCCGCTGAATCCGATCGGGCGTGCGCCCCGTATCACCCGGCATCGCCACCCCGCGGAGGGCATCGTGCCGTCCCCACTTGCGCTGCCGTTCCAGGGCTTCGGCCTCGGATTGCGGACCGACCACTACCAAGCCTTCGTCGACCAGCGGCCGCCGGTCGACTGGCTGGAGATCCTCAGCGAGAACTACCTGGTGCCGGGCGGCAAGCCGCTGCACTGGCTGGATCGCATCCGCGCCGACTATCCGATGGTCATGCACGGCGTGTCGATGTCGGTCGGGAGCACGGATC
>JAHCKV010000181.1 GCA_026125595.1 Burkholderiales bacterium
AGACCTGTATTGAGCCGGCGACTGAAGGCGGCAGTTCAAATGCGGCGGATCGAAACAGGTCCACTAGCTTCGAGCGAGGACGGAGCATCTTCACCATTGCCGGAGCATGGTGTACCCACGCGCATTCGAGGAACACGCGACGAACTTCGACGGGAGCGCCGCCGTGGCGCAGGAGTAGGGCGAACTGAACGCATTTGAACGGCTTCAGTAGAGAAGCCAATGCGATTGCCGCCCGCGTGTCGCCGGCAAATGTGGGATCGACGAACTCGATTTCGACAGGATCGGCGAACGCCCGAGCCATGCTCAGGGCAGCGATGGCGCGGTTAGAACGCGCCATCGCGGTTTTGACTCCTTGATCTGTCATCGAATAGGGGTCTGCGAGCCGTTCCGCGTTTCTACCTAGCAGCGCGAACGGTCATTTGTATCGTAACCTTCATTGACGGAGGGCTGCGCCGCTTCTTAGGGCGCAGCACGTTGCCGGGCAGGGCTGTATCTTTACTCGCGGCGACGAAGCGGCTTGCCGCGCGAGGCAACGACGCGCGCCGAATTTGCTTTCGGGGCTTCTGCGGAATCGCCGGCCGCTGACGCAGCATGAGCGTCTGCCTGATTCTGCCGTACGTGTTCTCACCTCCCCCCGGGTAGAGTTTTTCGAGAAAGGCAATGAGCTTCTGCGTTTTTCTTTCTTCGTCGGTTTGCTCGGCCACCACGCTCTCCTTGTTTTCGTTCAGCGCTAGCCAGGCGGCAAGCGATCCGTCGTCGTCCATCGTTCCACCTTCGCCCAACCACGCATCCCACCGCGCCCGCTGTTCGGAGTCTTGGATCTCGATCAGATCGTCGACGCCATGCGTGAGCCAATCGGAAGATTCCATGCGCATGTTGGTCATCGGAACAACCTCCAAGAGTTGGCGCGAAGTGCGTAAGGGAAATGTGCTCTGATTTTCGAAGGGTGTCAATATTATTAATCAATAAAAACAGTTACTTATGTTTATCGTCTGCTCAACTTTGTTTAGCAAATGCTGAAATCTATCGAGGGTGGGGCACGTAACGCGTTGAATCGGCGGCATGCTCGTCTGCCTGCTCCTTTAGCGATTTCCGTCATGGACGTTGTTGCCGATTTCCTGGCGCTGCGAAAATCGAAGTTTCTCGAGGCGTTCGAAGCCACCAGATCTGTAAGGGCGTCGGCGGAGGCCGTGGGTGTCTCCGCGCGTTCTATCTACCGTTGGCGCGAGAAGGACGAGAGCTTCGCGAAGGCCATGCTCGATATCAGCGCCGCGTCGCTGATGGTGGCGGAAGATGAACTGTTCACTCGCGCGGTGTACGGCTGGGAAGAGCCGGTGTTCTTCGAAGGCCAGCAGTGCGGGACCATCCGCAAGTTCAGCGATTCGAACCTGCAGTTCTACCTCCGTGCCAACGCACCGGAGAAATACGGCAGGCGCTTGCAGATCTCTGGCGGTATGGACCTTACGAAGCTCACCGACGAACAGATCGACGAGCGTATCGCTGCGGCGGAAAAGCGGTTCGGCCTCCGCGACGACCTATCCGACGTCCTGTGATGTGGCGTGCGTAGCGGGAAAAACGCCGCCCTTCGGGATGCATTTCTGATCTTGCCGCCCTAGTAACACTGGGCGACCCATCACGTTTTGAATCGTCCAGGCTGAGGGCAAAGGGGGCTGCATGCAGGGACAAACTCCGGCAGCTTTTCCTAGTGACGCGAGGCGACCCATCGTGCTTCGAGTTGCCCGGGTAGCGGAGACTTCCTAGGCGCCTCCGGAAAACTGCCGGCTGAACTATCCGATGAGGGCGAGCGCCCGATGATACTTCTCGATCCGCGCGAAATCGCGCTCCGTCGGATTCGAGATCCGGCCGAGGTCCGAGTTGTCGACTAGGTCCGCGCGCTTCACCAGACGGCCCAGGGGGTCCGCGGCAGCCCGGACAATGAAGGCTTCATAGTCTTCACCTTCGCGCTTCGTGACCGCGTCCAGACCCCGTAGAACCGCCTCGCTGAAGCCTTCTGCCCGCAGCCGATCAAAGGTCCATCCGGGGCAGTCCTCCACCACGTCATGCAACGCGGCGACGATCTTCGCGTCGTTGCTTTCCACAGCGGCCATTACCCGCAGCGGGTGGGTGACGTAGGGGGCGCCAGCCTTGTCAGTCTGGCCGTCGTGGGCGGCTTTTGCAATCTCGATCGCGCGATCCAGAGTGCTCATGGCAAGGCCATTCTAGGTCTACCGGCATAGTTCACTTGGGACCCCAATCACGTTTTGAAATGCTCGGGAGAATTGAACACCCGACACTTTGCAGATGTCGGTTGGCGGGAAAATCGATGCTGGGCTCGGTGGTCAATCACGATTCCCCCGCGCCTCGGGCTTCTCCGGCGAGCGGAGATGGCCGAAGAGTTTCTTGTCCTCCGCTTGACCGATCTCGTCCAGACTCGGGCCCTTGCGAAGGCTGGCGATCATCTCGTCCACCAAGCGCCTCGAACGTTCCCGGTGAGATTCGACCGGCTGAGAGAGCTTCTTTTGTGTCTTATGCTCAGGTGATCCCATCAACGTCTCCCGCAGAAGGCGCCCGATGGGAACGTGATGTCGGCAACCAGGAGGGCTGCGAGCGCCGCGACATCACCGGTGAATTATACGCGCGAGCGGAGAAGCTACCGCGGCAGCCCGTACATGAAGCGGATGGCTTCTTCGATCTGGCTGCGGGTAGGCGCGCGAACGCCCTGGTCTTGGAACGCCTTGGTCATGCGCTGGACGTCATAGTCCGAGTACTCCAACTTGAAGCGCCTCTCGTCCTCTGTTCCGATGACCTGATAGTAGCGGCGTCGCTTGTCGAACAGAAACCCCGGAACCGCTCCGGGGATCATCATCCGATCAATGATGCGTTGCCGCTCATTGAGATCGAGCGGACTGCCCTTGTCGTGTGTTGCATTGTTGGCAGCCTGAACGACAGCTTGATCGAAAATCGCTTTCTGCTCGATATCGCCATCGGTGAGACCCATGATGCCGTGCGCGATGACCAGTTGCCGATACAAAGAAATGACGTCCTTGACCTTTTCGTCGGGCGCGGTCTGCAGCTTGATGAATTCTTCGCGATCGTTGGGGCTAAGCTGTGCGAAGTACTTCCGCAGATCGGTTGCCCTGAAGGCTTTCGGGTCGTCGTGGATCAGCTTCCGCAACTGGTAGTAGAGATTCGGATCTGTCTTGACAGTGGCAGCGCTGTCGCCTTTCTTCTGGGCGAGGATGCGATCCGCCTCGTGTTGCATCGCCAGCCGCGTAGCGGGGTCTGCGTTATGCAATAGCATCGCGGGAACAGCGGACATGCGACTGCCGCCGTCGAAGAACGACTGCCACGCCGCGTTGTTGTGGTCCTTCTGCTGCTCTCGCTTCAGTTCGTCGTTGTCGGCGTCGATCTCGCGGATTCGACCTAAGGCAGCTTTCTCGACGTCTGGGTCGAGCTTCGCTTTTCGGATCTCATCCGTGGCGATGGCAAGATTGCCGTCTCCCAGCGCGATAGCTGCATCGGCGGCGTCGCGGGCCTTGAGTTGGGTTTCGCTGCCCTTCAGCTTCGCTTCGACATCATCGTAGAGGTCCCCGAGAATCTCCATTTTGGAGCCCTCGAAGTAGTCACGCGCGCCCGTAGCGTCGCCCGCCAGGAGCTTGCGCTGTATGACACCGAGATGGAGCCGCGACGACTCTGTTTTTGACTGAACCTCAGCTTCCTCCGGGGATAGGCCGTAGACTTCCTGAAGCCAATCCAGATTTTGACGGATGACGGAAGAGGCATTGTCGATCTCCAATTTTTCGGACGGAGATCCAACGGCACTGATCGCGCGGTCCTGGCTCGACTTGATGGCCGCCACGGCAACGTTCTTGGTTGAAATCTCGCGCTGCTGAATTTCCCAGGCGGTGACCCTTTCCATGGCGGCCGATCGCGCCTTGGCAAGCTTTCTGCCGACGGTCTGCCGCTGAGGTTCGTTCTCCAAGGTCGATAGCGTCTTGGTCTGGATGTCGTCCAGAGCGCGCTCCACGCGCCCCGTAAGGCCCCAAGCACGCTGGCCACGGTGTTCCGTGATCCACTCGTTCAGGCGGATCATCTCCCCGTCGAGCGCCGTCTCCGCCTCGAATATGCGATTGCCGTTCAGTTCCTCTTGCGCGCGGACGGCGACCTGCGCGAGTTGGCCGCCGGCCTGGGTGATCTGCTGGCCGGTTTGCTCGGTGCGGGCGTGGCCCAGTGACAAGAACGACGGGGTAACAACCGAGCTTTCCCGCACACCCGGTAGAGGTTTCAGCGCGGCCTGTTGCTCTTCATATCCGGGTACGCGTGGCATTGGGGGATTTCTGTCAGTAGTGGGAGAATGCAGTCTGAACGATGATGTCTTGCAAGGACCAAAGTGGATCGGTGTCATTGCGCGCCGCGAGGCGAGCCTCCACCACGTACGTCTTGAGCATTCGCTGCGCTTGGCGGTAAGTCCCGCGGGCAATCGCCGAGCGCAACCAGACTGGACCGCGCTCGTCAAAATCCTCCAACGCGGATTCCAATAGGAAGAACGCGCGCTCGATCTTCTGGACGGTTTCGCGCATGGGCTCCACATTCACCACGCTGGGCTGTTGAAACAGAAAATCAGCGTCGCGCATCATGTGTTCGAAAGCCAGCTGCACCGGGAGTGACCACGCCTTCACGGCCTCGGGATGCGCTGCGCACGCGGCGCGAACTTGGGCGATGCACATGCGAATGGCGACAGCGTCGGTCAGCGGACGCTGGAAGAGGAAGTCAAGGGCATAGCAGACAGGCGCAGGCGTGTTGCGAACCATCTCGATGGACGAAGTGAAGGCAATCTGGAATAGCGCGATGGATACTTTGATCTGCTTCTCGATCGCTTCCACCGCGACCATGTCTTCGATCCGATCGGCCACGGCGTTTGGCACCGCTTCCGTTTCGAGAGCATTTACGGTTTTCATGTCACACCCGCCCGGTGTCGTGTTCCGTCCGCGGTGAGACTAGGCGGACTGTCAGAGTGGCGAGGAGCGAACCGGCGGAAAGCTCCCCGCCGTGAACGGCGTAGTACAGCGCCAAGTACCGGCGCAGATCTGACCGCGGCGGGAGTGCGAGACGGAACTCGCGGCGTGCCCAGAGCTCCGGGGGAACGAGGCCGGTCGTCGCGTGCACGATAGGGTCGGCCATTTTCTCGTCGTTGCTGGAGTGGAGTTGCACTTCGAAGGCACCGGCGGTTCCCGAAAAGCTCCGATGCGCTGCGCAGTGGATGTCTCCGACGGGTGCAGTGAGCGGGCTTGCACCGGCAAGCATCATCCCGACGTCCAGAACGATCCGAGAATGCCGGGACGATCGTATGGGCTGACCGTCCGATAGGGTCGTTACTTCCATCAGAGACGCCCTCGCGCACGCTCCTGCCGAGCGAGCTTCGCGAACAGAAGAACGATCTTCGGATGCGAGCCGAATCCCGTCTGGCGAAGTAGCTCCGCTACCCGAGGATCACGGTTTGCCAGAGTCTGCGCGTCCTTCAGAACGGCATTGGCTTCCTTGCCGTACACGAGCTCCAGATTGCGCTGGGCCCCATCCTCCCACCCCTTGAACGTTTCCGCCGACACCGATCCGATGGGATTAGCGGCGGCGAGCTCAAGCACCTCCTGCGCTTCTTGGGTGGAGGCTCCGTGATCGAAGAAGATCTCCCGCATCTCTTCTCCGGCTGCAGCGACGGCCTCGGCGTTGTCCTCGGTGGCGAGGAACAGGCTTTCGGTATCGAGTTTGCCAAACGTACTGGCGCCGTTGTAGAACTTCCGGACCGGATCGGTGCGCAACGCGACTACAGCCGTCGGCAGCCCCGTGGCTGGGTCGATCTCGCCGCTGGGGTCGCCTTGCTCATCGGGAGCAGGTGCGTCCGACTCAGCGCCGGATTCATCCGGGTCGGGGTTTTCGTTGATCGGTGTCGGATCGTCATCGAGGAACGGGATCCGGACGTGATCCTGCGACCCGTAGAAGCGTGCTGCGACAGGATCCGCCGGGAGCGGTTCAGCGGGCGCCGCCACCGAGTCAGATCCGTAGAGGCGGGATGCCAGTTGCCCAAATTCGTCCATCAGACTTCGCTCCCAAGGTGCAAGGCGATTCGTTGGGTCGAGCGCTGAACTGCGACCGCAACGCTCGCAGACTCTTCGGCGGCAGGCCGAACCTGATCGAAGTACACCGGCACCATGTCAGGAATGCCCATCAGATAGAGTCGCTGCACGATGGCCGTCGCGACCTGCTCGAGTGCCTCCGCGTCTGCACGGTAGAGGGTTGTTCGTGCGACCACGAGATTCGGAAGAGGACCGATGCCGGGGTTCGAAATGGCCTCCGGCAGAGGGTTTGCGGCGACTGCGAAAACGGCGGCCAATCGCGCCTTGCCATACTGCCGATGAAGCTTCAGGAGATTGTCGAGAGTTGCAAGGCAGCTGTCGATCGACGCGGCATTCGACAGCATTTGTTGCGAGATGGAACTCATGCAGCCTCCTGGGTTTCGGTGTATCGGCTGAGTTTTGCGACGGCACGGTCGGCATCCAGCGCGGCCGCATCTGCCAGAGAGATCGACGGCGCGTTGCCCCATCCTGTGACTTCGAGCCAATCGCATAGCGCGGGGACCGCGTTGCCCGTCGGGATCCCCATATCGAACAGAATGCGGAACACCACGGATGCGACGTACTGCTGCTGAAGAATTTCGTCCAGCAGGTCACTGACGACACGCTTACCGGGATCATTGGGATTGGCGGTGTAAAACAGGTTCCTGCGTGCTTCCGCTCCGTCTTGGAG
>JAHCKV010000182.1 GCA_026125595.1 Burkholderiales bacterium
TCGCGCAGCGCGGCGTCGCCGTCGCGCACCCAGTCGACACCGTGCCCTTCGGCGCGCAAGCCGGTTCGGACACTGTCACCGATCATCGGGTCGTCTTCGACGAGGAGGAGGCGCATGGAGCGGCGGATTGTAGCGAGCCGCCCGTTCCGCAGCGACCATGCTAGAGTCGAATCCAACAACAATGTCGCCCGGGAGTTTGCCGTGAAGACGATCCGCACCGCCTGCTGCCTGTTTGCCGCCGCCATCGCGACACCGGCTTTCGCCGATGATCTCGACCAACTGCAGTTGCTGAACCAGAGCGAGTTCCGGCGGTTGTCCGAAGACCTCGGTTCCGCGCTGTCGTACAAGCCGCTGGCACCCGCGGAGCCGCTCGGCGTGTTCGGCTTCGACGTCGGCGTGGCCGTCACCGCGACGTCGCTGCGCAATACCGACATCTTCAGGAAGGCCAGTTCCGGCGGCGATTTCCCGTCGACGCTCCCGGTGCCGACGTTGCGCGGCGCCGTGGGTCTGCCGTTCGGAATCGACATCGGCCTGAGCTACGCAGCCGCACCCGGCACCAACATCAAGTACTTCGGCGGCGATCTGAAATGGGCCGTCTATGGCGGCAGCACGTTGCTGCCGGCCGTCGCGGTGCGCGGTGCCTACACGAAGCTGTCGGGCGTGAGTCAGCTCGATTTCGACACGAAGAGCGTCGACCTGTCGGTGTCGAAGGGTTTCCTGATGTTCACGCCCTATGCGGGCATCGGTCAGGTCTGGGTCGACAGCGCGACCAAGGGCGTGCCGGGACTCGGCGGCGAGAGCTTCTCGATGACCAAGTATTTCGGCGGCGTGAACGTGAACCTGGGACTGATCAACTTTGCGTTCGAGGTCGATCGGACCGGCGAAGCGAACACGTTCGGCGGCAAGGTCGGATTCCGGTTCTGAACGCGGACCGAAATCGTCAGGCCGGTGTTCGCTCGAACGCGCCGGCCAGCAGTTCGTACGATTCGATGCGGCTGTCGTAGCTGCCGGTGATGGTCAGCACCATCACCTCGTCGGTGTGGAACGCCGCCGCCAGTTCGACGATGCGATCGCGCACACGTTCCGGTGAACCGACGATCGCTCGGGCCCGCTCCCGGCGAATGACGGCCCGATCACTGTCCGTGTAGGGCATGCCGAGCGCCTGCTCCTCGCGGGCGATCGGTGCGTCGAAGCCGCGGGCCATCTGCAGTCGACGCAGATCGATCGGTGCGGCCCGGCGTTCGGCTTCCGCGTCGGTCCGCGCGCAGACGACGAACACCGTCAGCATCGGGTGCGGTGCCGGTTCCCGTTGCGACGGACGGAAGTCGCGCCGGTAGGCGGCCATCACCTGTTCGCCGCCGTGGGCGTTGATGAAATGTGCGAATGCGCAGCGCAGTCCCAGTTGCGCGGCCAGCGCGGCGCTGTAGTCGGACGATCCGAGCAGCCAGACTTCGGGCGACGTTTCACCGGCCGGCATCGCGCGGATGCCGGCATACGGATGGTTGCCGGGCAGCGCATCGTCGAGGAATGCGACGGTCTCCTGCACGTGCACCGGAAACTGGTTGAAGTCGTAGTACGCCCCCTGGAACAGCGCTTCCGACGTGCGGCCGTCGGACCCGGGCGCGCGGCCCATGCCGAGATCCACCCGGCCGGGAAACAGCGTCTCCAGCATCCGGAACGTTTCCGCGACCTTCAGCGCGCTGGTGTACGGCAGCAGGATGCCGCCGGTGCCGATCCGGATCCGCGATGTCATCGAGCCCAGCCGCGCCAGCAGGATCTCGGGACACGGATCGGCGAGCCCGCGCAGATTGTGGTGCTCGGCGAGCCAGTAGCGGTGATAGCCGAGGTTCTCCGCGATGCGCGCCAGTTCCAGCGTGCGGTGTACCGCCTCCATCGGCGTGTGACCGTCGATGATCGGCGACTGATCGAGGACGGACAGTCGCAGCGTCATTTGGCCGGCACGAGCACGGGGGCCGTCGGGCCGCGGCGGGTATGGATCAGCCACAGCACCGCCGCGCCGGTCACCAGCAGCAGCGGCAGAGCCGCCAGATTGAGTGCACTCCAGCCGAGCCGCGCGAGAATCGCGCCCGACACCAGCGAGAACGCCACCATTACGACGAAGATGCACAGGTCGTTGAGGCCCTGGGTCTCGGCTTTTTCAGCCGGCGTGTGGGCCTCCGCCAGCAGCGTCGTCGCGCCGACGTACAGGAAGCACCAGCCCACGCCCTGCAGCGTGCTCGACAGCCAGAAATGCAACGTCGTCTGGCCGGACAGCGCGATCGCGACACAGACGATGAACAACGCGATACCGGCCCCCATGATCGTCAACGCGCCGAAGCGATGCACCAGCCACCCGGCGAACAATGCCGGAACGAACATGCCGAGGATGTGGGATTCGATCACGAACGTCGATGCGGAGAACGACAATCCGCACAGGTCCATCGCCAGCGGCGTGGCACCCATCAGCAGGTTCATCACCGCGTACGACGTGACGGCGCCGAGACAGGCGACGACGAACACCGGCTGCCGTGCGATCCGTTTCAGTGGGCGGCGCGGGCCGTGGTGCTCGGCCTGATTCGGCATCGGCAACTTGACGAAGAACAGGATGGCCGCGGCCATCGCGACGAAGACGATCAGCATGCCGTAGGCGCCGGCGTAGGGCGTCGCGGTGAGATTGCGCGTGTACTTGCTCGCCTCCGGTCCGAGGATGCCGCCGATCATGCCGCCGGCCAGCACGAACGAGATCGCGCGGCTGCGGAATGCCGCGGCCGTCGCATCGGCGGCAGCGAAGCGGTAGAAGCCGCCCGCGGCCGAGTAGACACCGCTGATCAAGGCGCCGACGCAGAACAGCGTGAAGCTGTGGATCACGATGCCCCATGTGCACAACGCGCCGCCGACCGCACCCGCTGCGGCGCCCAGCAGAAAGCCGGCTCGGCGGCCATGCCGCTTCATGAAGAACGACAGCGGGAACGTCGTCAACGCGCCGCCCAGCAGATACGCCGTTGCCGGCAGTGTCGACCACGCCTTGTTCGACGCGAGCAGATAGCCCACGAGGCTGCTCAGCGCGACCAGCGCGATGTTGTTGATGACGACCAGACCCTGGCAGATCGACAGGGCGGCCACCTGCCGCACGGCCTGACTCATTTGACGAGGATGTCCACGGCGTGAAGGGGCGTGGCGCCGACATTGGTCAGCGTGACCGGCGTCGCGCTGTCGCGCCAATGGAAGCCGGCGGGCTGCAGATCGATGCGGGCCGCACCGCCCGGCAGATCCAGCCGCACGGCGCCGCCGGTGACGGACACGAGCAGTCCGCAGGGTCCGTGCAACGCCGCGGAGGCGCCCGGTTGCAACTCGACGCGTGTCCCGCGAACGCGATCGTTCTCGGTGATCAACGGACCGGCCATCGCGTCCGCCGGCAACGGCCCGTTGCCGCAGCCGTGCAGGATCTCGGTATCGGTGACGTGGTAGACCTGCTGCCCCACGTTCGAGATGCGATGGGCCTTGGGTTGGGTCGCATAGCCGATGAAGTAGGTTTCACCGGGCGCTCGCGGTCCGCGGGCCACGGGAGCCTTGCCCCAGTCCTCGGCGGTCGTTTCGCTGGGCCCGATGTTGACGAACACACCGTCGTGGTGGTGGATGTGCACGATGCTGACGTAGCCCGGCGGCAACTGCACATCGAAAAAGCGCACGTGGCGATTGGCGAACTTCAGCATGTGCCGCGGTTCCTGTTCGATCGGAACCGGATCGTCGGCGGGAGCGGCGAAGACGGGACAGCAGACGACGGCGAGCAGGACCAGGAAGCGCGACATGCAGGTTCTCCAGGCGTTCGGTGCGGGGCCGGGGATTCTACCGGACGGATTCCGGATTCCGTGCCCGTTCCATCCAGCCATACAGCGTCGGCAACAACAGCAACGTCAGCGCCGTCGCCGACAGCAGACCACCGATCACCACGGTGGCGAGCGGCCGCAGGATCTCGGACCCGACACCGGTGGCGAGCAGGAACGGCACGAGGCCCAGCATCTCCACCAGTGCGGTCATCAGCACGGGTCGCAACCGCAACAACGCGCCTTCATGCAGCACCTCGTCCAACGGTCGGCCTTCGGCCCGCAGATCGTTGAAAAACCGGATCAGCACGATGCCGTTCAACACCGCGACACCGAACACCGCGATGAATCCGACGGCGGCGGGGACGGACAGATACTGGCCGCTCACGAACAACGCGAACACGCCGCCCATGGCCGCGAACGGGATGTTCGCCAGAATCAATGCGGCATGCCGCAGATTGCCGAAGGCCGTGTAGAGCAGCAGGAAGACGAGCGCGATGGTGAGCGGCACGATCACGGCGAGTCGTGCCATGGCCCGGCGCTGGTTCTCGAACGCGCCGCCCCAGTCGAGCCAGTAGCCTTCGGGCAGCTCGATCTCGTTCTCCAGTCGCGATGCGGCTTCGGCCACGAAGCCGTCGAGGTCGCGGCCATCGACGCCGAGTTGCACGACGGCGAATCGTTGCAGCTGCTCGTGTCGGACGAACGAGTAGCCTTCCGCGGTATCGATCCGGGCCACGCGGGACAACGGCACCAGCGCGCCATCGGCCGATCGCAGCGGCATCGAACGGATCGATTCGACGGACGACCTTTGGTCCGGACCGGTCCACACCACGAGGTCGAAGCGCTTGATGCCGTCCATCACCTGTCCCACCGCCTGACCGCCCACGCCGGTACGCACGGCTTCGAGCACTTCCTCCACGGATATGCCGTAGCGGCCGGCGGCTTCCCGATCGACCTGAACGATCAGTTGCGGTTTGCCCCGATTGGCTTCGAGCGACACATCGACGGCACCGGGTGTGGTTTCGACGATCCGCTTCGCCGCGCGCGAGAGTTGCTCGAGCGTGCCGAGATCTTCGCCGTAGATCTTCAGCGCCAGTGATGAGCGGATGCCGGAAATCAGTTCGTCCACGCGCATCTGCACCGGTTGCGTGGCGTTCACCAGCGACGTCGGCAGCGCGGCCTCCAGCGCATCGCTCATCCGACGCGACAGTTCGCCGTAGCCGATGGGTTCCGGCCATTGCGCGTGCGGTTTCAACTCGACCAGCACTTCCATGTAGTTCACGTCGGCGGTCTCGCCGCGTTCGGCGCGACCGATCATCGCCGTCGTGTGCGCGGTTTGCGCAAACCGTTTGAGCACGGCGTCGGCGGTGCGGGATACCTGTACCGACTCGTCGAGCGAAGCGGCAGGAATGCCGGTGATCCGGAACATCACCTCCTGCTCCATCAGGATCGGCATGAACGCCTTGCCGAGAAACGGCACGGTCGCCAGCGCCGCCGCCACGCCGATGACGGCGCCGGCGGCCAGTCGACGCGGGTGCCGCAACGACCAGTCGAGCATCGGCGCATACAGCGACCGGGCGCGACGCATGATCCACGGCGCCTTTTCGGTCCGCGGACGCAGCACCAGACTCGCCAGTACCGGCATCAGCAGCACGGTCAGCACGATCGAGCCGATCATCGCGAACACCATGTTGAGCGCGAGCGGCTTGAACAATCGTCCTTCGAGTCCTTCGAGCGACAGCAGCGGCATGAACACCACCGCGATGATCAGCGCACCGAACGCGACGGGATTGACGACTTCCTTGGCCGCGTCGGTCACGATGCGGATACGGTCCACCGTTCCTGCGGCCCCCTGCGCGAGACGGCGTGCAGCGTTTTCGATCAGAACGATGGGGCCGTCGATCGTCATGCCGAGGCCGATGACGAGGCCGCCCAGCGACAGCAGATTGGCGGACAGCCCCCATCGCTCCATGAACAGGAACGCGATCAGCCGCGCCATTGGAATGGCGACGACGACCACCAGAGCGGCGCGGATTTCGCCGATGAACAGCAACAGCACGGCGACCACGAGCACCACACCTTCGATCATCGCGCGGTCCGCCATGGCGATGGCCTTGTCGATGATCTGCGTGCGGTCGTACACGACATCGAGTTCGACGGAGGCCGGCAACACCCGGTTTACGACGTCCATCCGCGCTTTCAGTGCGCGGACCACGCCTTCGGCGTTCGAGCCGATGCGCTGCAGTGCCATGCCGAGCACGACTTCGTGGCCGTCGCGCGTGACGGCCCCGTAGCGCAGGCCCGGACCTTCGACCACCCGCGCGACATCGGCGACGGTGACGGGCACGCCGGCGCGCTCGGACAGCACCGTCCGGGCGATATCGGCGGGGTTGCGGACGAGTCCGAGCCCGCGCACCGCGTACTGCTCCCGCCCGATCGTCACACTCTGTCCGCTCACCTGCCGGTTCGAGGCCGACATCACGGTCACGACATCGCGCAGCTCCAGTCCGTACTGCACCAGGCGCGCCGGATCGATCTGTACCTGGAACTGTTTCGGATGACCGCCCCACGACAGCACGTCGTCCACGCCGGATGCCGTGCGCATGATGGGCCGCACGGTCCAGTCGTGCAGCGCACGGACTTCCGTGGATGGGACGGCGGGATCGACGCCACGCAACGCATACCAGAACACCTGACCGAGTCCGGACGTGTTCGGTCCGAGAACGGGCGTTCCGAAGCCCTCGGGAATGCGAGCCTTGGCGTCGGGCAACCGTTCGGTCACGATCTGGCGGGCGAAATAGACATCGACATCGTCATCGAAGTAGATCGTGACGTACGACAGTCCGAACAAGGACAGCGAACGGACTTGCTGCACACGCGGCAGACCGGCGACGGCCGCTTCGATCGGAAACGTCACGAGC
>JAHCKV010000183.1 GCA_026125595.1 Burkholderiales bacterium
CAGACGTTGCCGTCCTTGTCGACGGTGGCGGCGGACGGCGTGCTGATGCCGGACACGAATACGCCGACCTTGTAGCCGGGCGGTACGACGATCTTGCTCGGATCGGGTTTCACCGGGGTTTGCTTGACCCATTCGGTGAGATCTCCGGCAGTCGCGTGGGCGGTGAAGAACGCCGCCACGCAAGCCGATAGCGCGAGTCTTGAAACAGTCACGATTGCCATCCTCCTGGTTATGGTCGGAGGCTCAGTGGGGCGTGAGCGTCCGGATGTATGCAATCAAGCTTTCAATGTCCTCTTTCTTGAACGTGGATTCGAACGCAGGCATGTATTCGCTCTTGCCGACGGCAGCACCTCCTTGGGATATGACAATGAACAGGTACGAATCGGGCAGCAGCTCGATGTAGTCCTTCTTCGTCAGGTTCTGCGGTCTCGGCATGAAGCCGGATTTGCGTCCACCCTGGCCGCTGGGGCCGTGACAGCCCACGCAGTACTGATCGAACAGCTCCTTGCCGTGGACGGGATCGGCGGCGACGACGGGGGCCGCGAGTGCGGTGAGGGCGACGAAGGTTGCGAAGCGCAGCAACCGGGAGTGACCGGGGCGAACGGAATCGACGGCGACGTCAGGATCTGCAGGAACAGCCGAACGGTATCCCTGCTCGTGCGGGAAGCGCGAGAACATTTGGCAACGACCTCCTCCGATGAACTGCTTTTTTCGTTTGCGCGAAGGGTAGTCCGTGGTCGATGCGGACCGCAACTGTCGCTTCAAACAAAGAAAAACAGCATCGGGAAAGGTGCCTATTGATTGGTGCGCTGCGTCGTCGAACGGCGATCGCGCGGTGCGGGCGCCGTTCCGTTGTTTCGCTCAGGGCATGCCGAGACCGCGGGTGCGGCGGGGCGAGGCGCGCGGCAGCAGCACGAAGCTGGTACCAAGGATCTGCAACCGCCTTCCGCCGAAGTGTCGGAGGAAGGCGGGCGACGACTCAGACGTCGCTGTTGCGCAGCTGCGGGAACAGGATCACGTCGCGAATGCTCGGACTGTCGGTCAGCAGCATCACGAGCCGATCGATGCCGATGCCTTCGCCGGCCGTCGGCGGCAGGCCGTATTCGAGTGCACGGATGTAGTCGGCATCGAAGAACATCGCTTCCTCGTCGCCGGCTTCCTTCGCCTTTGCCTGGGCAGTGAAACGCGCCGCCTGATCTTCCGGATCGTTCAGCTCCGAGAAGCCGTTGGCGATCTCGCGACCGGTGATGAACAGTTCGAACCGGTCGGTGACGGCCGGATCGGCGTCGCTCGCGCGGGCCAGCGGCGACACGTCGGTCGGATGCGCGACGATGAAGGTCGGTTGCATCAGCTTGTCTTCGGTGCCCGCTTCGAACAGCTTCAACTGCAGCACGCCGAGCCCGTCGGTGGGATAGGTTTCGGTGCCGGTCTTCGCGAGTGCCGCGCGCAGATAGTCGGGCTGCGCGAGATCGGCCAGGCTGTGATGCGGGTGGTACTGGTGGATCGCCTGCGCGAGCGTCAGCCGATCGAACGGCTTGCCCAGGTCGATCGCGTTGCCCTGATAGGTGATGCTGGTCGTGCCGAGCACCTGTTGCGCGACGCCGCGCAGCAGTTCCTCGGTCAGGTCCATCAGGTAGTTGTAGTCCTGATAGGCCTCGTAGAACTCGATCATCGTGAACTCGGGATTGTGCCGGGTCGAGATGCCTTCGTTGCGGAAGTTGCGGTTGATCTCGAACACCTTCTCGAAACCGCCGACGACGAGTTTCTTCAGATACAGCTCCGGCGCGATGCGCAGGTACAGCTCCATGTCGAGCGCGTTGTGGTGCGTGACGAACGGCTTGGCCGCGGCGCCGCCCGGAATCGGATGCATCATCGGCGTCTCGACTTCCAGGTAGCCGCGCTGCACGAAGAACGTGCGGATCGCCTGCACGATCTGCGACCGCTTGACGAACACGTCGCGCGATTCCGGATTCGTGATCAGATCGACATAGCGCTGCCGGTATTTCTGTTCCTGGTCCGTCAGGCCGTGAAACTTCTCGGGCAGCGGTCGCAGCGATTTCGACAGCAACCGCACCGATGTCGCCTTCACCGTGAGTTCACCGGTTTTGGTACGGAACAGCGTGCCTTCGACGCCGAGCAGATCGCCGAGATCCCAGCGCTTGAAGGCGTCCAGCGTTTCGGCCCCGACCAGATCGAGTGCGACGTAGATCTGCATGCGGCCGGACATGTCCTGCAGCGTGCCGAAGCAGGCCTTGCCCATCACGCGCTTCAACAGCATCCGGCCGGCGATGCGAACGGCGCGCGGTGCGGCTTCGAGCACATCGTTCTGCTGATCGGCGTGATCGCGCTGCAGATCCGCGGCGAGGTCGGTGCGGCGGAAATCGTTCGGATACGCCTGGCCTTGCGCGCGCGCGGCCGTGAGCTTGGCCCGTCGCTCGGCGATGATCTGATGTTCGTCGAGCGGCGGAGGAGTAATGGTGTCCGTCATGGGGAGTCCGAAGGTCGGGGCGTCAGACGCCCTGCTTGAGGCTGGCGGCGATGAAGTCGTCGAGATTGCCGTCCAGTACCGATTGCGTGTTGCCGATTTCGACGTTGGTGCGCAGGTCCTTGATGCGGGACTGGTCCAGCACGTAGGAGCGGATCTGGTGGCCCCAGCCGATGTCGGTCTTGGAGTCTTCCATCGCCTGCTTTTCCTCGTTGCGCTTGCGCAGTTCGAGTTCGTACAGGCGCGCCTTCAGCATCAGCATGGCTTCGGCGCGGTTGCGGTGCTGCGAACGGTCGGCCTGGCATTGCACGACGATGCCGGTCGGTTCGTGGGTGATCCGGATCGCGGAGTCGGTCTTGTTGATGTGCTGACCACCGGCTCCGCTGGCGCGGAACGTGTCGATCCGCAGGTCGGCCGGATTGATCTCGACCTCGATGGAATCGTCGACCTCCGGATAGACGAAGATGCTGGCGAACGATGTGTGGCGCCGCGCGTTCGAGTCGAACGGCGACTTGCGCACCAGTCGGTGGATGCCGGATTCGGTGCGCAGCGTGCCGTACGCATACTCGCCGCCGACCTTCAGCGTCGCGCTCTTGATGCCGGCCACTTCGGCCGGCGATTCCTCGAGGATCTCCACCTGGAAGCCGCGCCGTTCGCAGAACTTCAGGTACATCCGCTCGAGCATCGCGGCCCAGTCCTGGGCCTCGGTGCCGCCGGAACCGGACTGGATGTCGATGAAGCAGTTGTTCGGGTCCATCGGATTGGAGAACATCCGGCGGAACTCCAGGTCCGCGACGATCTTCTCGACCGCAGCGACATCGCTTTCGATGGCAATCAGCGTGTCGTCGTCTTCCTCGGCTTTCGCGAGCTCGTACAGGTCGCGGTTGTCGGCGACCCCCTGGGCCACCCGTTCGAGGGTGCCGACCACGCTCTCCAGCGATTTCTTCTCCTTGCCGATCTCCTGCGCGCGCTTCGGGTCGTCCCAGAACTTCGGGTCTTCGGTCAGGCGATCGACTTCGATCAGGCGGGCTTTCTTGGCATCGAAGTCAAAGATACCTCCGCAGCTCGTCCGCCCGGCGGGCGATATCGTCGAGCTGGGTGGCAATGGCGTTGAGGCGTTCGGCTTCCATGGCGGATTTCCTTGGGCAAAGCACGCGATTCTAACGGCCGGCCCGCGCCGCGGCCAGTCAGCCGGGCAACCAGTGCTGCACGACGAGCTGCGCGCTGCAGTGGCCGTTCCACTCGTTGACCTCCAGCCGGTAGGCTGCCTGGATCCGGTCGGGTAGCGGGGCGGATTGTCCGAACAGGATCGCCGGCAGTGTCTGTCCACGGGCATCGAGCCGTTGCAGCCGCAGTCTCAAGTGCTCGCCGCCGACGACGCGTTGTTCGACCACGCCGAACACGTCGTCGAACACCGGCGGCGGAAATCCCTGTCCCCAGACCTGGCCCGCCAATGCCTCGGCGGTGTCCAGCGCGCATTCGTCGCCGGTCAGCCCGCCGTCGGTTTCCAGTACGTCTTCCAGATCGGCCGGCGTCAGCAGCGCGCGCACGGTCTGTTCGAAGGCCGTCTCGAACGCCGGCAGCCGGTCGGCGGCCAGACTCAGACCCGCGGCCGCGGCATGGCCGCCGAAGCGTTCGATCAACCCGGGATGCGCGCGGTCCACGCGATCCAGCGCGTCGCGCAGGTGCAGGCCGCGGATCGAACGGCCGGAGCCCTTCAGGCCACCGTCCGGTCCGCGCGCAAAGCAGATCGCCGGTCGATGGAAGCGTTCGCGCAATCGCGACGCCACCAGGCCGACGACGCCCGGATGCCAGTCCGCATCGAACAGCGTCACGCTGCAGCGATCGACCATCTCGATGCCGTCGAGCCTGTCCAGCGCCTGGCTCTGCATGTCGGCCTGCAGTTCGCGGCGCTCCAGGTTCTTGCGGTCCAGATGGCTCGCCAGATCGCGCGCGCGGCCGGGGTCGGCCGTGACGAGGCATTCGACGCCCTCGGTCATGTCGTCCAGGCGTCCGGCCGCGTTCAATCGCGGGCCGAGCACGAAGCCGAGGTCGTAGATCGACGTGCGGGCGCGGTCACGCCCCGCGACCTGCAACAGCGCCTCGATGCCGGGTCGGGCACGGCCGGCGCGGATCCGGCGCAGTCCCTGCGCGACCAGGATCCGGTTGGTCCGATCGAGCGAAACGACATCCGCCACCGTTCCCAGGGCCACGACGTCGAGCAGCTCGGCGAGATTCGGGCCGGCACCGTCCGTGAACGCATCGCGGCGTCGCAATTCGGCCCGCAGCGCCAGCAGCACGTAGAACATCACCCCCACGCCGGCGAGATTCTTTCCCGGGAAATCGCAACCGGGCTGGTTCGGATTGACGATGCAGCGGGCGGCCGGCAAACGATCGGCGGGCAGATGGTGGTCCGTGACGAGCACCGGAATGCCAAGCCGGTTCGCCTCGTCGATACCGTCGAATGCGGCGATCCCGTTGTCCACGGTGATGATGAAATCCGGCCGGCGTTGCGCCGCGACGCGGACGATCTCGGGGGTCAACCCATAGCCGTATTCGAGTCGCCGGGGTACCAGATAGTCGACGCGGGCACCGAATCGCGACAGACCGAGATGGCCGACGGCGACGGCCGTGGCGCCGTCGGCATCGTAGTCGCCGACGATCAGCAGCCGTTGCTGGGCCGCGATGGCATCGGCCAGGATCAGCGCCATCCGGTCGGCGTTCAGCAACCGGTCGGTCGGCGGCAGGCCGCGCAGATCGGTGTCGATATCCGCCGGTGCAGTGATGCCACGGGCGGCCAGCACCCGCGCCAGCACGGCGCCGATTCCGGCTTGTTCCAGCGCCCGGCACGCGGCGACGGACGGGTTCCGCCGGATCAGACGGGGCATGACGATGGATTCATGGCGGCGGAAAGTCGATGCAACGGATGCGCCTCAAGTAGTGGTTTTGTAAGCCGATACTACCGGACGACAGAAGCTCATTCGCCCCCTCGATCCGCCGTACCGTCGCAGAGATACCGCCATGCGCGCCAGTTCTTCCCGTATTGCCACGCAGGTGGCGTTGATCAGTTGCGGCATCCTCGCCGTGGCCATCGTCGCGTTCTGTCTGCTGGCGTACTTTCGTACCGAAGCGATCCTCGACGAGCGCAACTCGACCGATCTGAACGCCCGCGTCGCACTGATGGGGCGGCAACTGGAAACGTTCGATGCCACCATCAAGGGCAATGCGGACCGGCTTGCGTCGATCTTCCAGAACACCATCGGCAGCGTGCGCGTCGATGGCGGCCGTACGGTCACCGTCGGTGGACGGGAAGTGCCGACGGTGCTCGGCAGCGGCAGCCCGCTGAACCTCGATTTCAGCGCGGTCGACGGTTTCAGCCGCGCCACACAGGGCGTCGCCACGGTGTTCGTCCGGACCGGCGATGATTTCATGCGCGTGACCACGTCGTTGCGCAAGGAAGACGGCAGCCGAGCCATGGGGACGCTGCTCGGTGCCGCCCATCCGGCCCATAAGGCGATGCTGGCCGGCGAGCCCTACCTGGGCAAGGCGCACCTGTTCGGCCGCGACTACATGACCAAGTACACGCCGGTGCGGGACGGATCGGGGCAGGTCGTGGCGATCCTGTTCATCGGGCTCGACATCACCGACAACATGGCGACGCTGGAGCAGCAGATCGCGTCCAGCAAGGTCGGCGAGAAGGGCTTCTTCTTCGCGCTCGACGCCGCCGACGGCAAGACCCGTGGGGTCCTGGTCGCCCATCCCCACGCCCAGGGCAAGTCGGTGGTCGATGCCAGTGGCGATCTGGCGCCGTTCAAGACGATCCTCGACCAGCGTTCCGGCTACCTGGAAGCCGGCGGCAAGGCCTATGTCTTCGCGCCGTACCAGCATTGGGGCTGGATCGTCGGTGCCGAGGTCGACCTGAAGGAATTGCACGCGGATGCCGCCAATCTGCGCAATCTGATGCTGCTGATCGGTGTACTGGTGCTGGCGGCCGGATGTGTCGTGACGTATCTGACGCTGTCTCGCCGGCTGGCGCCGGTGCGCGTGCTGGCCGATGTCGTGGAAAGGCTCGGCGCCGGTGATCTGACCGTACGCAGCCGCCATGCGGGCGCCGATGAGATCGGAGAACTCTCCACCGCGTTCAACCGGATGGCCGACCAGTTCAGTGCGATGGTGCAGCGCCTGCAGGCTGCCGCCGCGGGTGTCCGGGAAGCCGTGGCGCAGGTGCGGGACGAATCGGCCCAGGTGCGCAAGGGC